>NZ_JZWV01000072.1 GCF_000966975.1 Streptomyces katrae
GGAGCGCAAGGAGTCCGCCGAGCGGGACCTCGCCGAGGCGCTGCGCCGCGAGGCCGAGCTGGAGGAATCGGTACGCCGCCTCGCGCCCAGGCTCCAGCGGGCCCAGCAGACCTGGCACGAGCTGGCACAGCTGGCCGAGCGGGTCCGCGGTACGGAATCGCTGGCGCAGGCACGGGTAAGGAGCGCGTCGGCGCCGGTGGAGGAGGAGCGGCGCGGCCGTGACCCGGAGGACATGGAGCGGGAGGCCGCGCGGATCAGGGAGCAGGAGGCGGAGCTGACCGCCGCCCTCGAAGCCTCCGAACGGGCGCTGGAGGACACCGCCGCGCACCGGGCCGAGCTGGAGCGGGCCCTCGCGGAGGAGGAACGGCGGCTGCGGGACGCCGCCCGGGCCGTCGCCGACCGGCGCGAGGAGCTGGCCCGGCTGACCGGGCGGCTGGGCGCGGCCCGGTCCCGGGCGGGGGCGGCCCAGTCGGAGATCGACCGGCTGGCGGCGGCCCGGGACGCGGCACGGGAGCGGGCCGAGGAGGCCCGGGAGGAGTACGA
>NZ_JZWV01000073.1 GCF_000966975.1 Streptomyces katrae
GGCCCGGGAGGAGTACGAGGCGCTGGCCGCGGAGGTCGGCGGTGTCGAGGATTCCGGCTCTGAGGAGGCGGAGTACGAGGCCGCGCGGGCCGGGCTGACCGAGGCGGAGGCCGCGCTGGCGGCGGCCCGGGAGGCCCGGACCTCGGCGGAACGGTCCCGCGCGGCCGTCTCGGCGCGGCGGGACGCGCTCGCGCTGGGGCTGCGGCGCAAGGACGGCACCGGGGCGCTGCTCGCGGTGCGGGAGCGGCTGACGGGGGTGCTGGGGCCGGCAGCGGAGCGGGTGTCGGTGGCGCCGGGGTACGAGGTCGCGGTGGCCGCCGCCCTGGGCTCCGCCGCGGATGCGGTGGCCGTTGCCTCGGCGGGGTCGGCGGCCGGCGCCATCCGGCACCTCCGGGAGGCCGACGCGGGCCGGGCGACGTTCCTGATCGCCCCGGCCCCGGGCTCCGCGCCGGGCCCGGCTGTGGTTCCGGGGCAGGCCGCCCCGGGGCCGGGTGGCGTCGCCGTGGGCGGTGTGGATCTGCCCGGGCAGACCCAGGGGACGGGGGATTTCCCGCACCCCGCCCCTTCCCGCAGTACCGATCAGCGGCTCCGCCGCGGGTCGGGCTCCGCCCCGGACCCCGCTGCTGGGGTGGCAGTGCCCTCCGTGGGGGTCGAGGCGGCCGGGTGCCGCGAGGCCGCCGGGCTGGTGCGGGGGGACGCGGAGGTGGTGCGGGCCCTGGCGTGGGTGTTGCGGGGGCATGTGGTCGTCGGGTCGTTGGAGGAGGCCGAGGCCGTTGTGGCCGAGCGGCCCGAGCTGGTCGCCGTGACCGCAGAGGGGGACGTGCTCGGGGCGCACCTCGCGCACGGGGGGTCGGCCGGGGTGCCCAGTCTCATCGAGGTGCGGGCCGCCGTGGACGAGGCCGACGCGGAGCTGGAGCGGCTGGAGACCGAGTGCCGGGAGCTCGTCGCGCGGGAGGAGGCCGCCCGGGTGCGGCGCGCCGCGGCCGTCGCGCGGGTCGAGGAGCTGGACGGGTTGCGGCGGGCCGGGGAGCAGGCCCGCGCCGGGGCGGCGCAGCAGCTCGGGCGGCTGGCCGGGCAGGCGAAGGCGGCCCTCGGCGAGGCCGAGCGCGGCGCCCTGGCCGTGGCCACCGCCGAGGAGGCCCTGGAGCGCGCGCGGGTCGACGTCGAGGAATGCGCGGAGCGGCTCGCGGCCGTGGAGGAGATGCCGGTCGCGGAGGACCCCGACACCTCCGCGCGGGACCGCCTCGCCGCCGACGGGGCCAACGCGCGGCAGACCGAGATGGAGGCCCGGCTGCAGCTGCGCACCCATGAGGAGCGGGTCAAGGGGCTCGCGGGCCGGGCCGACGCGCTCGACCGGGGGGCCAGGGCCGAGCGGGAGGCCCGGACGCGCGCCGAGCGGCGCCGGCAGCGGATGCGGCACGAGGCCGCCGTGGCCCGGGCCGTCGCCGACGGTGCCCGGCAGCTCCTGGCACACCTGGAGGTGTCCGTCGGCCGGGCGGAGGCGGAGCGTACGGCCGCCGAACAGGCCAAGGCGGTGCGCGAGCGGGAGCTCGGCGAGGCCCGCGGCCGGGGCCGCGACCTCAAGGGCGAGCTCGACAAGCTCACCGACTCCGTGCACCGGGGCGAGGTGCTCGGTGCCGAGAAGCGGCTGCGCATCGAGCAGCTGGAGACCCGCTCCCTGGAGGAGCTGGGTGTGGAGCCGTCCGCGCTGGTGGCGGAGTACGGCCCCGACCAGCCGGTTCCCCCGTCCCCGCCCGCCGAGGGCGAGGTGCTCCCGGAGGACCCCGACCACCCCCGCAACCGGCCCGGCCCCTTCGACCGTGCCCGCCAGGAGAAGCGGCTCAAGGCGGCGGAGCGCGCCTACCAGCAGCTCGGCAAGGTCAACCCGCTCGCGCTGGAGGAGTTCGCGGCCCTGGAGGAGCGCCACCAGTTCCTCAGCGAGCAACTGGAGGACCTGAGGAAGACGCGCACCGACCTCCTTCAAGTGGTGAAGGAAGTCGACCAGCGGGTCGAGCAGGTGTTCACCGAGGCCTACCGGGACACCGCCCGGGAGTTCGAAGGGGTGTTCTCACGGCTGTTCCCGGGCGGCGAGGGCCGGCTCGTCCTCACCGACCCGGAGAACATGCTGGCAACCGGCGTGGACGTGGAGGCCCGCCCGCCGGGCAAGAAGGTCAAGCGGCTGTCGCTGCTGTCCGGCGGCGAGCGCTCCCTGACGGCCGTGGCGCTGCTGGTCTCCATCTTCAAGGCGCGGCCCAGCCCGTTCTACGTGATGGACGAGGTCGAGGCGGCCCTGGACGACACCAACCTCCAGCGGCTGATCCGGATCATGGAGGAACTCCAGGAGAGCTCCCAGCTGATCGTCATCACCCACCAGAAGCGGACCATGGAGGTCGCGGACGCCCTGTACGGGGTCTCGATGCAGGGCGACGGGGTGTCGAAGGTGATCAGCCAGCGCCTCCGCTGAAGGTTGATCATTTAAGAAATGAAGGCAACGGCTGGATTTTGAAGTTAACCCAACCTTCACAGGAACTATTGACTTCAGGAAATGAACACATAAGCTCTGGGCTGTCTCCCGGCTCCGGGTGGTGCCCGATCTTGACCTGTGCGCCACTAGGAGAACGGACAGAACCCCCCACGGAGCACACCTTGACCAGCAGCACAGCGAAGCCGGCGTCGAGCGGCGCGAACGCGCCCCACCCCGACCACCTCGGCCACGTCATCTTCATCGCCGCGGCCGCCGCGATGGGCGGCTTCCTCTTCGGATACGACAGCTCCGTGATCAACGGTGCCGTCGTCGCCATCCGTGAACGCTTCGACGTCGGCCCGGCCGTGCTCGCCCAGGTGATCGCCGCCGCACTGATCGGCTGCGCCGTCGGCGCCGCCACCGCGGGCCGGCTCGCCGACCGGCTCGGCCGCATCCGCTGCATGCAGATCGCCGCCGTCCTCTTCACCGCGAGCGCCATCGGCTCGGCCCTGCCCTTCGCCCTCTGGGACCTCGCCGTCTGGCGCGTGATCGGCGGTTTCGGCATCGGCATGGCCTCCGTCATCGGCCCCGCCTACATCGCGGAGGTCTCCCCGGCCGCCTACCGCGGCCGGCTCGCCTCCTTCCAGCAGGCCGCCATCGTCATCGGCATCGCCGTCTCGCAGCTGGTCAACTGGGGCATCCTCAACCTCGCCGACGGCGACCAGCGCGGCGTGATCGGCGGGCTCGAGGCCTGGCAGTGGATGCTCGGGGTGATGGTCGTCCCCGCCGTGCTCTACGGACTGATGTCCTTCGTCATCCCGGAGTCCCCGCGCTTCCTGGTCTCCGTCGGCCGCAACGCCGAGGCCCGCAAGGTGCTCGCCGAGGTCGAGGGCTCCCACGTCGACCTCGACGCGCGCGTCGCCGAGATCGAGACGGCCATGCGCTCCGAGCACAAGTCCACCTTCAAGGACCTGCTCGGCGGTCGCTTCGGCCTGCTGCCCATCGTCTGGGTCGGCATCGGCCTCTCGGTCTTCCAGCAGCTCGTCGGCATCAATGTGATCTTCTACTACAGCTCCTCGCTGTGGCAGTCCGTCGGCATCGACCCGACCAGCTCGTTCCTGTACTCCTTCACCACGTCGATCATCAACATCGTCGGCACGGTGATCGCGATGATCTTCGTCGACCGCATCGGCCGCAAGCCGCTCGCGCTGATCGGCTCGGCGGGCATGGCGATCTCGCTGGGCCTGTGCGCCTGGGCGTTCTCGTACAAGACCGAGGTCGCCGGCGAGATCTCCATGCCCTCCACCCAGGGCACCGTCGCGCTGGTCGCCGCACACGCCTTCGTGCTCTTCTTCGCCCTGTCCTGGGGCGTGGTGGTCTGGGTGCTGCTCGGCGAGATGTTCCCCAACCGCATCCGGGCCGCCGCGCTCGGTGTGGCCGCGGCCGCCCAGTGGGTCGCCAACTGGCTGATCACCGTCACGTTCCCGACCCTCTCGGACTGGAACCTGTCGGGGGCGTACGTCATCTACACGGTCTTCGCCGTGCTCTCGATCCCCTTCATCCTCAAGTGGGTGCCGGAGACCAAGGGCAAGGCGTTGGAGGAGATGGGGTAACCACCCCCGCCACCACCCCTCTCCTCCGCGGTGCTGCCCCGGCTCAGTCCCTGAGCCGGGGCAGCACCCTTTCGCACAGCAGCCGCAGGCTGCGCCACCCCTCCTCCAGGGGCATCCCGCCGCACAGCGGGTGCAGCACCAGGTTCCCCGCGTCCCCCGCTTCCCGGGCGTAGGCCACCGCCTCCTCCGGGGAGAGGATCCGGTAGACCCCCTCCGCCCGCAGCTCCTCCACCGTGCGGGCGCCGGAGCGGACCGCCGAGCGGATGTCCTTGGACTGCCAGGAGGCGTACGTGCCCGCCTCGTGCAGGAAGTGCCGTCCGTACCGCGCCCACGCCCGGTCCGGGTCCTCCGCCACGTGCAGCAGCGGCGTCCGCTCCGCCGGCATCATGCAGAAGCCCTCGGTGCCGTACTCGGCGAGCCGCTCCCGGTAGTACTCCTCCAGCTCCGGCAGGTGGGCGCTCGGGAAGAACGGCAGCCCCAGCCGGGCCGCCCGCCGCGCCGCCGCCTTCGAGCTCCCGCCCACCAGCAGCATGGGGTGCGGCTGCGTGAAGGGCACCGGGGTCACCTTCACCGTCCGGCCGCGGAACTCGAAGGGCTCGCCGGTCCACGCCTTGAGCAGGGTCTCCAGCAGCTCGTCCTGGAGCCGGCCGCGCCGCCCCCACTCCACCCCGTGCTGCTCGTACTCCTCGGGCCGGTAACCGATGCCCGCCACCGTCACCAGCCGCCCGCCGCCGATCAGGTCCAGCACGGCGATGTCCTCGGCCACCTTCAGCGGGTCGTGCAGCGGGCCGATGATCGCCGAGACGGTCACCGCGATCCGCCGGGTGGCGCCGAGCACCGCGCCCGCGAAGGCGAAGGGGGAGGGCAGCCAGTGGTTGTCCGCGCCGTGGTGCTCCTCGGTCTGGATCGTGTCGATCCCGTGCTCGTCGGCGTAGCGGGCCATCTCCACCGCCGCCTGGTAACGGGCGGCGAGGCTCTCGGGGGTGCCGTTCGGGTCGACGAGGTTGAAGCGGGCCACGGTGATGGGCATGGAGGGGTTCCCCTTCGCCGGAAGCGGTCGGGCGGGCGAAGGGGGAGGCTAGCTGACGGAGCGTCAGATGGACAGGGTTCCCGCGGGCTCGCGCCCGGCGGCGGGCTCCGGCTCCGCCGGGGCGGGGGAGGCCGTGCGGGGCAGTACGGCGTACAGCGCGCCGGAGGTGAGGATGCCGGCCACCCAGCCCAGGCCGTTCTCGCCGATCCAGGTCGTCGCGAGCGGCCCGGTGAACCAGTCCACCTTGGTGAACAGCGTGCCCACCACCAGGGCCAGCCCCCAGGCGGTCATGGCCTGCCAGGCGAAGCCGCCCCGGTACCAGTAGGCACTGGTGCGCGTGGTGTCCAGCAGCGCGGGGCCGTCGTAGGAGGTGCGGCGCAGCATGTCCACGCCGAACACCCCGATCCAGGCCGAGAAGGCCACGGCCAGCAGGGTCAGGAAGGAGATGAACGAGCCGAAGAAGCTGGTCGCGACCACCATCAGCAGGAAGCCGAAGACCAGGCTGATGACGGCGTTGACGCTGACCGCCCAGGCGCGCGGCACCCTGATGCCGAGGGTCTGTGCGGTGAACCCGGCGGAGTACATCGACATCGAGTTGATCAGCAGCATGCCGAGGAGCGCGATCAGCAGGTACGGGACCGCGATCCAGGTCGGCAGCAGCTCGCCGATGAAGGAGACCGGGTCCTGGGTGCCGGCCAGGTCCGGGGTCCCGACGGCCATCACCGCGCCCATGAGCACCATCGGCAGCACGACCACGCCCGCGCCGCCGATCGTCGCGCCGACCACGCCCTTGGCGGAGGCGGTCCGGGGCAGGTAGCGGGTGAAGTCCGGGCCGGAGGGCACCCAGCTGATGCCGCCGGCCGCGATGGTGCCGATCCCCGCGACCATCATCGCCGTGGAGCCGGCCGGCTTGCCGAGGACGGCGGACCAGTCGGTGGTGAAGAGCAGGTAGCCGAGCACGAGCACGCTGAAGGCGCCGAAGAGGTACGTCGACCAGGTCGAGCAGACCCGCAGCGCCTTGATCCCGAGCCCGGACACCACGAAGGTGCAGCCCACGAAGAACAGCAGGGTGACCACGATCAGCGCGGTGTTGCTCTTGATGCCGAAGAGCAGGTCGAGCACGGTCAGGACGGCGTAGGCGCCGCTGACCGCGTTGATCGTCTCCCAGCCCCAGCGGGCCACCCAGATCAGCGCCCCGGGGAAGAGGTTCCCGCGCTGGCCGAAGACGGCCCGGGAGAGCGCCATGCCGGGGGCGCCGCCGCGCTTGCCCGCGATCGAGATCAGCCCGACGAGCCCGTACGAGACCGCCGGCGCGGCCACCGCGACGACCAGCACCTGCCAGATGTTGAGCTTGTTGAAGATCACCAGCCCCGCGCCCATGGTCAGCAGCAGCACGCTGATGTTCGCGGCCACCCAGGTGGGTATGAGCTCGCGGACCCGCCCGCCCCGCTCGCCGTCCGGTACGGGTTCCAAACCGCGCGTCTCGACGGCGGTCTCTTCGGCAGGCATGCGTACTCCGTGCGGGCAGGCGGGGCGGGGAACAATTTGCCCATCATCGTAGAAGTGCCGTTAAGACCACAAATAGAGGCTTACGGCCTGGTGGGAACGTCCAAGGTCCGGGGTCCGGGGCGGCCCGTGGCCGATACTGGGTCCGTTATGGAAATCCTGATCCTTGCTGTAGTCATCGCCCTGGTCGCGGTCGGCGCGATCAGCGGGCTCGTGGTCAGCAGCCGCAAGAAGAAGCAGCTGCCCCCCACGGCGCCGCCGAGCACGCCGACCATCACTGCCCCGCCTGCCGAACCGCAGGTGGGGGAGGACGCCGTAGAGACGGCGGAAGAACCGCGCCGCACCATCGAGGAGGTCGGGCTCCCGGAGGCGGAGGCCGAGGCTGCTCCGGTGGAGGCGCCGGCCGCGGAGCCCGAGGCCCCGGCCGCGCCCGAGATCGAGGTGCCCGAGCCCACGGCCGGCCGCCTGGTCCGGCTGCGCGCACGGCTCGCCCGTTCGCAGAACTCCCTCGGCAAGGGCCTGCTCACGCTGCTCTCGCGCGAGCACCTCGACGAGGACACCTGGGAGGAGATCGAGGAGACCCTCCTCATCGCCGACGTGGGCGTCGCGCCCACCCAGGAGCTGGTGGAGCGGCTGCGCGAGCGGGTCAAGGTGCTCGGCACCCGTACCCCCGCCGAGCTGCGCGGCCTCCTGAAGGAGGAGCTGGTCGCCCTCGTGGGCACCGACTTCGACCGCGCCGTGAAGACCGAGAGCGGCGTCGAGACCCCGGCCGTCGTGATGGTCGTCGGGGTGAACGGCACCGGCAAGACCACCACCACCGGCAAGCTCGCCCGCGTGCTCGTCGCCGACGGCCGCAGCGTGGTACTCGGCGCCGCCGACACCTTCCGCGCCGCCGCCGCCGACCAGCTCCAGACCTGGGGCGAGCGCGTCGGGGCCCGTACCGTGCGCGGCCCCGAGGGCGGGGACCCCGCCTCGATCGCCTACGACGCGGTCAAGGAGGGCATCGCCGAGGGCGCCGACGTCGTGCTCATCGACACCGCCGGCCGTCTGCACACCAAGACCGGCCTGATGGACGAGCTCGGCAAGGTCAAGCGCGTCGTGGAGAAGCACGGCCCGCTGGACGAGGTGCTCCTCGTCCTCGACGCCACCACCGGCCAGAACGGCCTGACCCAGGCGCGCGTGTTCGCCGAGGTCGTGGACATCACCGGCATCGTGCTCACCAAGCTCGACGGCACCGCCAAGGGCGGCATCGTCGTCGCCGTCCAGCGCGAGCTGGGCGTCCCGGTCAAGCTGGTCGGCCTCGGTGAGGGCGCCGACGACCTGGCCCCCTTCGAGCCGGAGGCGTTCGTGGACGCCCTGATCGGCGACTGAGCGGCCGCACCCGCCCCGCAGACGAGTGCCCCCGCGTCCGGAACCCCGGTACGCGGGGGCACTGCCGTGTGCGGAGCGGGTGCGGGGAGGCCTTCAGCGCCGGAAGCGGTGACAGGTGTAGGCGAGGGTGCCCAGCAGCAGCCGGGCCTGCGGGGGGCCGCCCGCACAGTCCAGGGCGGGCCGGCGCAGCCAGACGGCCGGGCCGAGGCCCGCGCGGTCGGAGGGCGGGGCGGTCAGGAAGGAGCCGTGGCCCAGGGCGCGCAGGTCCAGGTCCGCGTCGTCCCAGCCCATCCGGTACAGCAGCTCGGGCAGCTCGGCCGCGGCGCCGGGGGCCACGAAGAACTGCGCCCGGCCGTCCGGGGTCGCCGTCACCGGACCCAGGGGCAGGCCCATACGCTCCATGCGGACCAGGGCGCGCCGCCCGGCCTCGGCCGAGACCTCGATGACGTCGAAGGCGCGGCCGACCGGGAGCATGACCGCCGCGCCCGGGTACTCGCCCCAGATCTCGGTGACCTCGTCGAGGGTGGCGCCGCCCGGGACGGTGGGAGCGAAGTCCAGCGGATGCGCCCCCGGCGTGGGGCAGTTCGTATGACCGCAGGAGCAGTCGCGGGCCGGAGCCGCGGCGCGGGCGCCGGGGACCGCGTCCCAGCCCCAGAGTCCGGTGTACTCCGCCACCGCCGTGCACTCCGAGGTGCGGCCGCGGCGCCGGACGCCGGAACGGAATTCCTTGGTGCCGCGGCTGCCGCCGATCGTGAAGCCCATGCCCATGCCCCCTCCAACGGGTCGGACGCGCCGGTGGTTACGACGTCGGCGAGACCTCTCGGGAGCCGGGTGAAGCGCGCCTTCCACCTGGGCCGCCCGGCGCACTCCCCGCCGCGCGCGCCCCGTGCGCGCTCCCGTCCAACCGTTCCGTTTCGCCTTCCTGTCAAGTGAATCGCGCCTGGCCGGTGGCGAGTTCATTCGAAGGGGTGGCGAATGGTGGCGTTTCAGCGATCGACCTCGCCGACGGGGTGATCGTAGGATTACTTTCGGTGCACGAACCCCGGAGGCGGGCCCATTCGTGGGTATGCCGGAGGCAATGTGGGGAGGACCTGTGAAGGTCCCGGGCGGCAGTGGCCGCCCCGGCCAGGGTTTCGTGTGAAGAGGCGATGCGGATGGGGGCGTTCCAGTGGGCGGCAGCGGCGCAAGCGGAACGAGCGGGGAATCAGCCGGCCGCAACGAACAGCTGACCTCGTGGTTCGTCCGCAGCGGCTGGTCCAAGGGCGAGCTCGCCCGCCAGGTCAACCGCCGGGCCCGCCAGATGGGCGCCCACCACATCAGCACCGACACCTCCCGGGTACGCCGCTGGCTCGACGGCGAACAGCCCCGCGAACCGGTGCCGCGGATCCTCTCGGAGCTCTCTCGGAGCTCTTCTCCGAACGCTTCGGCGCCGTCGTCGCCATCGAGCAGCTCGGCCTGCGCAGCGCCCACCAGACCCCCTCCGTCTCCGGCGTCGACCTGCCGTGGGCGGGCCCCCAGACCGTGGAACTGCTCAGCGAGTTCTCCCGCAGCGACCTGATGCTGGCCCGCCGCGGCTTCCTCGGGACCTCCCTCGCCCTCTCCGCCGGCCCCGCCCTCATCGAGCCCATGCAGCGCTGGCTGGTCCCGGTCCCGGCCGCCGACCCCGGACCGCGCGAAGCGGGCGGGCCGGCCGGAGCCCCCTCCGGTTACCGGCCGTCCCGGCTCTCCGACCCGGAACTCGACCTCCTCGAAGCCACCACCGTGATGTTCCGCCAGTGGGACGCCCAGTGCGGCGGCGGGCTGCGCCGCAAGGCCGTCGTCGGACAGCTCCACGAGGTCACCGACCTGCTCCAGGAGAGCCACCCCGCCCCCGTCATGAAGCGGCTCTTCAAGGTGGCCGCCGAACTCGCCGAACTCGCCGGCTGGATGAGCTACGACATCGGCCTGCACCCCACCGCCCAGAAGTACTTCGTCCTCGCGCTGCACGCAGCGAAGGAAGCCGGGGACAAGCCCCTCGGCTCCTACATCCTCTCCGGCATGAGCCGCCAGATGATCCACCTCGGCCGCCCCGAGGACGCCCTGGAACTCATCCACCTCGCCCAGTACGGCAGCCGCGACTGCGCCGGACCGCGCACCCAGGCCATGCTCTACGCCATGGAGGCCCGCGCCTACGCCAACATGGGCCAGCCCAGCCGCTGCAAGCGGGCCGTCCGGATGGCCGAGGACACCTTCAGCGACGTCGGCTTCGGCGGCGACGAACCGGAACCCGACTGGATCCGCTTCTTCTCCGAGGCCGAACTCAACGGCGAGAACTCCCACTCCTACCGGGACCTGGCCTACGTCGCCGGACGCAGCCCCACCTACGCCTCCCTCGCCGAACCCGTCATGGAACGGGCCGTCGAGCTGTTCGCCAAGGACGGGGAACACCAGCGCTCCTACGCCCTCAACCTCATCGGCATGGCCACCGTCCACCTGCTCCAGCGCGAACCCGAGCAGGCGACCGTCCTCGTCGACCAGGCCCTCGACGTGGCGCGAAAGGTACGCTCCGAACGGGTGAACACACGCCTGCGCAAGACCGTCGACACCGCCGCCCGTGAATACGGAGACGTCGCCGAGGTGGTCCGGCTGACCGACCTCCTCGCCTCCCGCCTCCCCGAGGCCGCCGAGGCCGTCTGACCCGCCCCGCGGCCCGGGCGTGCCGCCTGACGTGCACCCGACCCACGCCTGACCCTCACATGACACGGACCGGACCCGCACCTCACCGGTTCATTCAGGCGTAACACGCCCGACCTCTTCGTCATCGGAGCGAAACACCGAGCGGCGCCGCCGGAAACCGGCCTGCGCGAACCTCAGGGCCAATAACCGGCCAGACCTTACGCCGCCGCTCAGGTACCCCACGATCGCCCGCACGCGAACGTACCGACGACGAGGAGACGCCGATGGCATCAGCCATCACGACCCTCGCTGCAGACACCCCGACCCTGTCTGCCGCGAACACCGGGTTCATGCTCATCTGCTCCGCCCTGGTCATGCTGATGACCCCGGGACTCGCCTTCTTCTACGGAGGCATGGTCCGCGTCAAGAGCAGCCTCAACATGCTGATGATGAGCTTCGTCAGCCTGGGGATCGTCACGATCCTCTGGGTGCTCTACGGATTCAGCCTCGCCTTCGGCACCGACTCCGGCTCGGTCATCGGCTGGAACTCCGACTACGTCGGCCTCAGCGGCATCGGCCTCACCGAGCTGTGGGACGGCTACACCATCCCCGTCTACGTCTTCGCCGTCTTCCAGCTGATGTTCGCGGTGATCACCCCCGCCCTGATCAGCGGCGCCCTCGCCGACCGCGTCAAGTTCAGCGCCTGGGTGCTCTTCACCGCCCTGTGGGTCAGCGTCGTCTACTTCCCCGTCGCCCACTGGGTGTGGGGCGCCGGCGGCTGGCTGTTCAAGCTCGGCGTCATCGACTTCGCCGGCGGCACCGCCGTCCACATCAACGCCGGCGCCGCCGCCCTCGGCGTCATCCTCGTCATCGGCAAGCGCGTCGGCTTCAAGAAGGACCCGATGCGCCCGCACAGCCTCCCCCTGGTGATGCTCGGCGCCGGCCTGCTCTGGTTCGGCTGGTTCGGCTTCAACGCCGGATCCTGGCTGGGCAACGACGACGGCGTCGGCGCCGTGATGTTCGTCAACACCCAGGTCGCCACCGCCGCCGCCATGCTCGCCTGGCTCGCCTACGAGAAGCTGCGCCACGGCTCCTTCACCACCCTCGGCGCCGCCTCCGGCGCGGTCGCCGGCCTCGTCGCCATCACCCCCGCCGGCGGCTGCGTCAGCCCGCTCGGCGCGATCGCCGTCGGCGCCATCGCCGGTGTGCTCTGCGCCATGGCCGTCGGCCTCAAGTACAAGTTCGGCTACGACGACTCCCTCGACGTGGTCGGCGTCCACCTCGTCGGCGGCGTCGCCGGCTCCCTCCTCATCGGCCTCTTCGCCACCGGCGGCGTCCAGTCCGACGCCAAGGGCCTCTTCTACGGCGGCGGGTTCGAGCAGCTCGGCAAGCAGGCGGTCGGAGTCTTCTCCGTCCTCGCCTACTCCCTCGTCGTATCGGCGATCATGGCCTTCCTCATCGACAGGACCATGGGGATGCGGGTCGCCGAGGACGTCGAGGTCTCCGGCATCGACCAGGCCGAGCACGCCGAGACCGCCTACGACTTCAGCGGCGCCGGCGGCGGGATCTCCGCGCGCCCCGCCGCCTCCCACGCCCCCGTGGCCGCCGCCAACAAGAAGGTCGACGCATGAAGCTGATCACCGCGATCGTCAAGCCCTACAAGCTCGACGACATCAAGGAGGCCCTCCACTCCTTCGGCATCCAGGGCCTGACCGTCTCGGAGGCCAGCGGATACGGCCGCCAGCGCGGCCACACCGAGGTCTACCGCGGCGCCGAGTACACCGTGGACCTCGTACCGAAGATCCGCATCGAGGTCCTCGCCGACGACGACGACGCCGAGGAGCTCATCAACGTCATCGTCAGCGCCGCCCGGACCGAGAAGATCGGCGACGGCAAGGTGTGGAGCGTCCCCGTGGACTCGGTCGTCCGGGTCCGCACCGGCGAGCGCGGCGCCGACGCCCTCTAGACCACGGGAGCCCCGGGTGACGAGCGTCGAAGAGACCACCGAAGACCCCAGCGGTCCGGAACCCGGCGGATACGCCGCGGCCCGGCTGCGGCTCCTCGAGGAGGAGCCGCGGTCCGGGCCGTCACGGCGTTCCGCCCTCTCCGCCCTGACCGACCAGTGGCTGAACGGCCTGTTCACCACCGCCGCCCAGGAGGCCGGGGTACGCGGCGCGGCCCTCGTGGCCGTCGGCGGCTACGGACGCGGAGAACTCTCCCCGCGCAGCGACCTCGACCTGCTGCTCCTCCACGACGGCAAGGCCCGCCCCCAGGCACTGGGCGCCCTCGCCGACCGCCTCTGGTACCCCGTCTGGGACACCGGGGTCGCCCTCGACCACTCCGTACGGACCCCCGGCGAGGCCCGCAAGGTCGCCGCCGAGGACCTCAAGGCCCACCTGGGCCTGCTCGACGCCCGCCTCGTCGCCGGTGACGCCGGGCTCCTCGCCGGACTGCGCACCTCCGTGCTCGCCGACTGGCGCAACCAGGCCGCCAAGCGGCTGCCCGAGCTGCACGCCCTGTGCCGCGAGCGGGCCGAACGGGCCGGCGAGCTCCGGTTCCTGCTGGAGCCCGACCTCAAGGAGGCCCGCGGCGGGATCCGCGACGCCACCGCCCTGCGGGCCGTCGCCGCGTCCTGGCTGGCCGACGCCCCGCGCGAGGGCCTCGACGGGGCCCGGCGCCGGCTGATGGACGCGCGGGACGCGCTGCACCTGGTCACCGGCCGGGCCACCGACCGGCTCTCCCTCCAGGAACAGCCCCAGGTCGCCGCCCGGCTGGGGCTGCTCGACGCGGACGCGCTGCTGCGCGAGGTGTACGAGGCCGCCCGGGTGGTCGCCTACGCGGGCGACGTCACCTGGCGGGAGGTCGGCCGGGTCCTGCGGGCCCGGGCCGCCCGGCCCAGGCTGCGGGGGCTGCTGGGTACCCGGGGCGCGGCGGCCGCCGCCGAGCGGGCGCCGCTGGCCGAGGGGGTCGTGGAGTCCGAGGGGGAGGCCGTGCTGGCCCTCGCCGCCCGGCCCGACCGGGACCCCGTGCTGCCCCTGCGGCTGGGGGCGGCCGCCGCGCAGGCCGGGCTGCCCGTCTCGCTGCACGCCGTACGCCGGCTCGCGGCGCAGGCCCGGCCGCTGCCGGTGCCCTGGCCGGCCGAGGCTCGGGAGCAGCTGCTGACCCTGCTGGGCGCGGGGGAGCCGATGGTGGCGGTGTGGGAGGCGCTGGAGGCCGAGGGCCTGATCAGCCGGCTGCTGCCCGACTGGGAGCGGGTGCGCTGCCGGCCCCAGCACAATCCCGTGCACACCTGGACCGTGGACCGGCACCTGATCGAGACGGCGGTACGGGCCTCCGCCCTGACCCGCCGGGTGGGCCGGCCCGACCTGCTGCTGATGGCGGCCCTGCTGCACGACATCGGCAAGGGCTGGCCCGGAGACCACTCCGTCGTCGGCGAGACCATCGCGTGCGACATGGCCGCCCGGGTGGGCTTCGACGCCGAGGACACCGCCGTGCTGGGCACCCTCGTACGCCACCACCTGCTGCTCGTGGACACCGCGACCCGCCGGGACCTCGACGACCCGGCGACCGTCACCGCGGTGGCCCGGGCCGTCGGCTCCACCGGCACCCTGGAGATCCTGCACGCCCTGACCGAGGCCGACGCCCTGGCCACCGGTCCGGCGGCGTGGAGCACCTGGCGGGGTTCCCTGGTGGCGGACCTGGTGCGGAGGGTCGCCGCCGTACTGAGCGGGGCCCCGCCCGCCGACCCCGAGCCGGACCTCCCCACCGCCGAGCAGGAGCGCCTTGCCCTGGAGGCCCTGCGCACCGGGGAGCCGGTGCTCACCCTGCACGCCCGGCAGGAGGAGGACGACGCCGTCGGGGTCGAGCTGGCCGTGGCCGTCCCGGACCAGCCCGGGGTGCTCCCGGCGGTGTCCGGGGTGCTGGCGCTGCACCGGCTCACCGTGCGGGCGGCGGACCTGCGCTTCCTGGAACTGCCGGAGCACCTCGGGGAGGTGCTGGTGCTGCGGTGGCGGGTGGCGGCGGAGTACGGGGCGCTGCCGCAGGCGGCCCGGCTGCGGACGGACCTGGTGCGGGCGCTGGAGGGCTCCCTGGACGTCCCCGCGAAGCTGGCCGCCCGCGAGGCGGCGTACCCGCGCCGGCGGGGGGTCGTCCCCCCGCCGCCCCGCGTCACGGTGGTCCCGGACGTCTCCCCCCTGGCCACGGTCCTGGAGGTCCGGGCACCCGACGCCGTGGGTCTCCTGCACCGGATCGGGCGGGCCCTGGAGTCGGCGGGGGTCCGGGTCCGCAGCGCCCACGTCTCCACCCTGGGGGCGAACGCGGTGGACACGGTCTACGTGGTCGACCCGGACGGCAAACCCCTCCCGCCCGCGGCGGCGTCCGCGGTGGCGTCCCGAATCCAGTCCGCCCTGACGTAGCCCGCCGCGCGGGGCCTCTCCCCGCCCCACCCTTCCTCCGTTCCCAGGGGCGCTGCCCCTGACCCCGCGCCTCAAACGGCGCGCGGGGAGAACGGGTGAAGGGCGGGTAGGGGACCGGCTCCGAGCAGCGGCGCCGCGACCCCGCCCCCGGCAAGGGCAAGGGCCGGATACCCTGGGGGGCGACCGTCACGCCCCCGACCCGAGGAATCGCGACCACCGTGTTCGATACGCTTTCCGACCGCCTCAGCGCGACCTTCAAGTCCCTCCGGGGCAAAGGCCGCCTCTCCGAGCAGGACATCGACGCTGCGGCGCGGGAAATCCGTATCGCCCTCCTCGAGGCCGACGTCGCGCTCCCCGTGGTCCGCTCCTTCATCGCGAACGTCAAGGAAAGGGCCCGCGGCGAGGAGGTCAGCAAGGCGCTGAACCCCGGCCAGCAGGTCCTCAAGATCGTCAACGACGAGCTGGTCTCCATCCTCGGCGGCGAGACCCGCCGCCTCCGCTTCGCCAAGACCGCGCCGACCGTGATCATGCTGGCCGGTCTCCAGGGTGCCGGTAAGACCACCCTCGCCGGAAAGCTCGGCCTCTGGCTCAAGGGGCAGGGCCACTCCCCGCTCCTCGTCGCCTGCGACCTCCAGCGCCCCAACGCCGTCAACCAGCTCAGCGTCGTCGCCGAGCGGGCCGGTGTGGCCGTCTACGCCCCCGCCCCGGGCAACGGCGTCGGCGACCCGGTCCAGGTGGCCAAGGACTCGATCGAGTACGCGCGCACCAAGCAGTACGACATCGTCATCGTCGACACCGCCGGCCGCCTCGGCATCGACCAGGAGCTGATGCAGCAGGCCGCGGACATCCGCGACGCCGTCAGCCCCGACGAGATCCTCTTCGTCGTCGACGCCATGATCGGCCAGGACGCGGTCAACACCGCCGAGGCCTTCCGTGACGGCGTCGGCTTCGACGGCGTGGTGCTCTCCAAGCTCGACGGCGACGCCCGCGGCGGTGCCGCGCTCTCCATCGCGCACGTCACCGGCAAGCAGATCATGTTCGCCTCGAACGGCGAGAAGCTCGACGACTTCGACGCGTTCCACCCCGACCGCATGGCCGGCCGGATCCTCGACATGGGTGACATGCTCACCCTCATCGAGCAGGCCGAGAAGACCTTCTCGCAGGCCGAGGCCGAGAAGATGGCGGCCAAGCTCGCCAAGGGCCCCAAGGAGTTCACGCTCGACGACTTCCTGGCCCAGATGGAGCAGGTCCGCAAGATGGGCTCCATCTCCAAGCTCCTCGGCATGCTGCCGGGCATGGGCCAGATCAAGGACCAGATCAACAACATCGACGAGCGCGACGTGGACCGCACCGCCGCGATCATCAAGTCGATGACCCCGGCCGAGCGCCAGGACCCGACGATCATCAACGGCTCGCGCCGCGCCCGTATCGCCAAGGGTTCCGGCGTCGAGGTCAGCGCCGTCAAGAACCTCGTCGAGCGGTTCTTCGAGGCCCGCAAGATGATGTCCCGCATGGCCCAGGGCGGCGGCATGCCGGGCATGCCCGGCATCCCGGGGATGGGCGGCGGCCCCGGCCGGCAGAAGAAGCAGGTCAAGCAGGCCAAGGGCAAGCGCAAGAGCGGCAACCCGATGAAGCGCAAGGAAGAGGAGGCCGCAGCCGCGGCCCGGCGCGAGCAGGGCGCCCAGCCCGGGCTCCCGGCCGGCGGCGGCAACCCGTTCGGGCTCCCGGCGGGCGGCGGCCAGTCCGGCCAGGACTTCGACCTGCCGGACGAGTTCAAGAAGTTCATGAAGTAGCCCTCCCGGCGCCAGGGCCCCGTCGTGCACGCACGGCGGGGCCCTTCCGCTGCGCGGGCACGGGTGTGTTTTGTCCCTTATGGTCGGCCGGGAGGACGGCGCCGGCATAAGGAGGCCCCCGTGCCCAGCCCCACCCCCGCACCGCCACGCGACCGGGCCGACACCCCCTGGCGCTCGGAGGGCGCGCCGCCCGCCCCGCCGCCCCGCAGGAGGCCGCCCGGCGGCTGGCGCGGGCTGATCCTCGCCGCGCTGATCGTCTACCTGATCACCAACGTCGTGCTGTCCTTCTTCAACGAGGGCGACGGGCCGACGATCTCGTACACCGAGTTCAGCAAGCAGGTCACGGCCGGCAACGTCGAGAAGATCTACTCCAAGGGCGACGCCATCCAGGGCGAGCTGAAGAAGGAGCAGCCCGTCCCCGGCGGCCACGGCGACTACCGGAAGTTCGTCACCCAGCGCCCCGCCTTCGCCGACGACCAGCTGTGGACCGGCCTCACCTCCAAGGGCGTCACCGTCACCGCCTCCCCCGTCGTCGAACAGCGCAGCTTCCTGGCCAACCTGCTGCTCTCCCTCGCCCCGATGCTGCTGATCGTGGCCCTGTGGCTGCTCATCGCCCGCCGCATGGGCTCCGCCCTCGGCGGGGCCGGCGGGTTCGGCCGCAAGGCCCCGCCCAAGCCCGTCGAGCTGGAGGGCGCCAAACGCACCACCTTCGACGACGTGGCCGGGATCGACGAGGTCGAGGGCGAACTCAGCGAGGTCGTGGACTTCCTCAAGAACCCCGACCAGTACCGCAGGCTGGGCGCCCGCATGCCCGGCGGCGTCCTCCTCGCCGGCCCGCCCGGCACCGGCAAGACCCTCCTCGCCCGCGCCGTCGCGGGTGAGGCCGGGGTGCCGTTCTTCTCGGCGTCCGCCTCCGAGTTCATCGAGATGATCGTCGGCGTCGGAGCCTCCCGGGTCCGCGAGCTCTTCACCGAGGCCCGAAAGGTGGCCCCGGCGATCATCTTCATCGACGAGATCGACACCATCGGGCGGGCCCGCGGCGGCTCAGCCGCCATGGGCGGCCACGACGAGCGCGAGCAGACCCTCAACCAGATCCTCACCGAGATGGACGGCTTCTCCGGCTCCGAGGGCGTGGTCGTCCTCGCCGCCACCAACCGCGCCGACGTCCTCGACCCCGCCCTGACCCGCCCCGGCCGCTTCGACCGGACGGTGGCCGTCTCACCCCCCGACAGGGCGGGCCGCGAGGCGATCCTGCGCATCCACACCCGCGACATCCCCCTCGCGTCCGGAGTGGACCTCGCGCAGGTCGCCCGCACCACCCCCGGCATGACCGGCGCCGAGCTCGCCAACCTCGCCAACGAGGCCGCCCTGCTGGCCGTCAAGCGCCGCCAGGACGCCGTCACCCAGGCCGACCTCTCCGACGCCCTGGAGAAGGTCCAGCTGGGCGCCGAGCGCCCCCTGGTGATGCCGCAGGAGGAGCGCCGCCGCACGGCCTACCACGAGAGCGGCCACGCCCTGCTCGGCATGCTCCAGCCGGGCGCCGACCCCGTACGCAAGATCACCATCGTGCCGCGCGGCCGCGCCCTCGGCGTCACCCTCTCCACCCCCGACGCCGACCGCTACGCCTACACCGAGCCCTACCTGCGGGGCCGCATCATCGGCGCGCTCGGGGGCATGGCCGCCGAGCACGTGGTCTACGACGTGATCACCACGGGCGCCGAGAGCGACCTCGAACAGGTCACCAACATCGCCCGCGGCATGGTCGGCCGCTGGGGCATGAGCGAGCGCGTCGGCCGCCTGACCGCCATCCCCTCCGACGGCCAGGGCCCCTACGGCCTGACCGCCGCCCCCGCCACCCTCGACGCCGTGGACCACGAGATGCGGCGGATCGTGGACGAGTGCTACGAGGAGGCCTGCCGCCTGCTGACCGAGCACCGCCCGAAGCTCGACGCCCTGGCGGAGGCCCTCCTGGCCGCCGAGACCCTGGACGAGCACGCGGCGTACGAGGCGGCCGGCATCCCCCGCCTGACCAAGGACCACGACAGCGGCACGGAATGAACTAGGCCACCCGGGCGATGACGTAGCGCAGGATGTTCGGCAGCCACACGGCGCCGTCGGCCCGCTCGTACGGGTGAAGCGCCTCCGCCAGTTCCTTCTCCGCCAGCGCCGGGTCCGCCGCCGCACCGGGCCCGGCCCCGGTCCCCGCGACGGGGTACAGCCCGGTCGACAGCAGCCCGCGTACGGCGCTGTCCGCGTCGGCGTACCCGAACGGGCAGAACACCCGCCCCGACCCGTCCGGAACCAGCCCGGCCCCCTCCGCCACCGCGTCCAGGTCCCGGACCACCGGCCCGCCGCCCAGCACCGCCGGCACCGTGCACCGCTCGGCGGGCCCCCAGCCGGCCAGCACCACCGCACCGCCCCGCCGGACCGCGGGCAGGGCCGACGCCAGGGCGCCCGGGGCGGGCTCGAAGGCCAGCAGCACGTCGTAGGGCCGGGCCGCGGGCACCGGGGGAGCGGCCACCACCTCCAGCAGCCGCTCCCGGGCCAGCGCCCGCAGCGCCGGGTCCGCCTCCACGCCCGTGGCGGCGGCGCCCCGTCCGGCGGCCAGCAGCAGGGCCAGCCCGGCCCCGCAGTCGAGGCCCAGCAGCCGGGTGCCCGGCCCGACCTCCAGCCGGTCGTAGACCGCCTCGTACAGCGGTACCAGCATCCGTTCCTGGATCTCCGCCCAGTCCCGGGCGACGAGCGTCGCCGTCGGCGTCGGTGTCATCGAAAGAGCGCTCCTGATTCCGTGTCTCGCCCCCTTGCCCCCGTTGCCAGAGAACTCCCCATCCGCCCCCGCGTCCAGAGGAGTGCGCCACCCGATTCACGCATCCGGGGCCCGGCGCCGTACCATTCGCGCCATGGCAAAGGCACCCGTTCTCACCCCGCAGGCGGAGGATTTCCCCCGCTGGTACCAGGATCTGATCAACAAGGCCGAGCTGGCCGACAACGGTCCGGTCCGCGGCACCATGGTCATCCGACCGTACGGCTACGGCCTGTGGGAGCGGATGCAGCAGGAGATGGACGCCCGGATCAAGGAAGCCGGTGCCCAGAACGCCTACTTCCCGCTGTTCATCCCGCAGTCGTACCTGACCAGGGAGGCGGAGCACGTCGAGGGCTTCGCCCCCGAGCTCGCCGTCGTCACCCACGGCGGCGGCAAGGAGCTCGAGGAGCCGGTCGTCGTCCGGCCCACCTCCGAGACGATCATCAACGACTACTTTTCCAAGTGGGTCCAGAGCTACCGCGACCTGCCCCTGCTGATCAACCAGTGGGCCAACGTCGTCCGCTGGGAGATGCGCCCCCGCGTGTTCCTCCGTACGAGCGAGTTCCTCTGGCAGGAGGGCCACACCGCCCACGCCACGTACGAGGACGCCCGCGACTACGCCGCGCACATCCACCGGAACGTGTACGGCGACTTCATGACCAACGTGCTCGGCATCGACGTCGTGCTCGGCCGCAAGACCCCCAAGGAGCGCTTCGCCGGCGCCATCAACACCCTCACCCTCGAGGGCATGATGGGCGACGGCAAGGCCCTGCAGATGGGCACGAGCCACGAGCTCGGCACCAACTTCGCCAAGGCCTTCAACACCTCGTACCTCTCCAAGGAGGGGCAGCAGGAGCTGGTCTGGCAGACCTCGTGGGGCGTCTCGACCCGCATGGTCGGCGGTCTGATCATGTCGCACGGCGACGACAACGGCCTGCGCGTCCCGCCGCGCCTGGCCCACGTCCAGGTCGTCGTCATGGCGATCAAGGGCGACGAGGCCGTGGCCAAGGTCCGCGAGCTCGGCGCGCAGCTGAAGGCCGCCGGCCTGCGGGTGCACGTGGACGACCGCGTCGACACCCCGTTCGGCCGCCGCGCCGTGGACTGGGAGCTCAAGGGCGTACCGGTCCGCATCGAGATCGGCCCCCGCGACCTGGAGAACGGCACCGCGATGCTGGCCCGCCGGATCCCCGGCGGGAAGGAGCCGGTGCAGATCGACGCGCTGGCCGACCTGCTGCCCAAGGTGCTCGACGAGGACCAGGCCCAGCTGCTGCGCGAGTCCCGCGAGCGCCGGGTCTCCCGTACGAGCGACGTCGCCACCATCGAGGAGGCCGCCGAGGCCGCCCTCGCCGGCGGCTGGGCGCGGATCCCGTGGAGCGTCCTGGGCCCGGAGGGCGAGGCCAAGCTCGGCGAGCAGGCCGTCACCGTCCGCTGCCTGGTGGCCGAGGACGGGTCGGTCCCGGAGTCCGACGACGCCCCCGGTACCCTCGCGATCGTCGCGCGCTCGTACTGAGTTCCACCTCCACGCCCCCGGCGCGCGGCTCCGCCCGTGCGCCGGGGGCTGGTTCTTTTGGTCGGCGTTACGTACCGACTCCTCCTGGGATCGGCGCACCCGTCCTCGTCAGGACGCATGAGAGTGAACTGACTGGTACGTGCAAAAAATTTGGAATGGCCCGGAATCGGAACACCGGGGCACCCCGGCTCGTTGTCACGACGTGAGCACGACACCACCTGTTCTCGCCGCAGAGCTGGCGCAGGCGTGGGCCGACATTCAGCGGTACCACCCCGAGCTGCCTGACCTTGCCGCGCCCGAGTCCCTGATCGGAGAGTCCTCGTCCGCCTGTGGCGCCGAGCTCTCCTTCGAGCGACTGCTGCACGAGGCAGTCCACGGCATCGCGGCCGCCCGCGGAGTGCGTGACACCTCGCGAGCGGGCCGCTACCACAACCGCAGATTTCTCGCGATCGCCGAGGAGATGGGGCTGGACCACTCCGAGGAGCCGCACGCCAGCAGCGGGTTCTCCCTGGTCTTCCTCAATCCCGAGGCCAAGAGGCGCTACCGGCCCACGATCGAGCGGCTCCAGCGCGCCCTCAAGGCGCACACCGCCGCGACGGCCGCCGACACCAAGCGCAGCTTCCGCGGTCCGGCCGCCCGGCACGGCTCCTCGGGCGGCGGCGTACGCGTCAAGGCGGTCTGCGACTGCGGGCGCAACGTCCGGGTCGTGCCCTCCGTCCTGGCCCAGGCCCCGATCGTGTGCGGCGGCTGCATGAAGCCGTTCCGCATCCCCGAGGTCGCCACCGCGGCGGCGTCCTGACGCGGTGCCCCCGGCGGGCGGGTGGTGGTGATCCGTGGTGATCCTCCCCGCTCGGAGGCGCCGTGGGCATGTGGCACAATGGGCAGCTGTACTCGACAGTCGCACAGGACCCCTCTCTCCTCCGGCTGACGCGTCCATCGGGCACCCGAGTACCGCAACCCCACGTGGCATCTCAAGTGCCCAACCACGTCAAGTTCAGGAGACACCACTCCAGTGGCAGTCAAGATCAAGCTCAAGCGCCTCGGTAAGATCCGCTCCCCTCACTACCGCATCGTCGTCGCCGACGCCCGCACCCGCCGGGACGGCCGCGCGATCGAGGAGATCGGCATCTACCAGCCGACGTACAACCCCTCGCGCATCGAGGTCAACGCCGAGCGCGCGCAGTACTGGCTGTCCGTGGGCGCCCAGCCCACCGACGCCGTTCTCGCCATCCTGAAGCTCACCGGTGACTGGCAGGCGCACAAGGGCCTCCCGGCCCCCGCGCCGCTGCTGCAGCCGGCGACGAAGGAAGACAAGCGTCGCTCCTTCGACGAGTTCGCCAAGGCCCTCGAGGGCGTCGGCGAGGCCAAGGGCGAGGCCATCACGCAGAAGAAGAAGGCCGAGAAGAAGGCGGACGAGGCTGACGCCGCCGCCGAGTCGACCGAGGCCTGAGCATGCTCGAGGAGGCTCTTGAGCACCTCGTAAAGGGCATTGTGGACAACCCCGACGACGTGCAGGTCGCCTCGCGCAACCTGCGCCGCGGGCAGGTGCTCGAGGTCCGGGTGCACCCCGAAGACCTCGGGAAGGTGATCGGCCGCAACGGCCGCACCGCGCGTGCACTGCGTACCGTCGTGGGCGCCATCGGCGGGCGGGGGATCCGCGTCGACCTCGTCGACGTGGACCAGGTCCGCTGAGCAGTTGAATCACCGGCACGGGCCGGGGAGGGCATTCGTGCCCACCCCGGCCCGTCGTCGTCTGAACAGGAGAGAGTTGTGGAGCTGGTAGTCGCGCGGGTCGGCCGCGCCCACGGGATCAAGGGTGAGGTCACCGTCGAGGTGCGGACGGACGAGCCGGAGCTGCGACTCTCGCCCGGTGCCGTGCTCCGTACCGAACCCGCGTCGGCGGGTCCCCTGACCATCGAGACGGGCCGGGTGCACAGCGGCCGGCTCCTGCTGCGCTTCGCGGGGATCAAGGACCGCACCGCGGCCGAGGCGCTGCGCAACACCCTCCTCATCGCGGACGTGGACCCCGCGGAGCTGCCGGAGGAGGAGGACGAGTACTACGACCACCAGCTGATGGACCTGGACGTGGTGCTGGAGGACGGCACCGAGATCGGCCGGATCACCGAGATCTCCCACCTGCCCTCGCAGGACCTCTTCATCGTCGAGCGCCCGGACGGCTCCGAGGTGATGATCCCCTTCGTCGAGGAGATCGTCGCGGAGATCGACCTGGAGGAGCAGCGCTGCGTCATCACCCCGCCGCCGGGGCTGATCGACGACCGCGCCGTGATCGCCTCCGCGCGCGACGCCGAGGCCGAGGCCGAGGCCGGGGCTTCGCCGGAGGCCGAGAAGTCCGGGGACGACGCCTGATGCGGCTCGACGTCGTCACGATCTTCCCCGAGTACCTGGAGCCCCTGAACGTCTCCCTCGTCGGCAAGGCGCGGGCCCGCGGGCAGCTGGACGTCCACGTGCACGACCTGCGCGACTGGACGTACGACCGGCACAACACGGTCGACGACACCCCGTACGGCGGCGGACCCGGCATGGTCATGAAGACCGAGCCGTGGGGCGAGGCCCTGGACGCGGCCCTGGCCGACGGCTACGAGTCCGGCGCGCACGGCCCCGTGATGGTCGTCCCCACCCCCAGCGGCCGGCCCTTCACCCAGGAACTGGCCGTGGAGCTCTCCGAGCGCCCGTGGCTGATCTTCACCCCGGCCCGGTACGAGGGCATCGACCGCCGCGTCATGGACGAGTACGCCACCCGCATGCCGGTCTACGAGGTCTCCATCGGCGACTACGTGCTGGCGGGCGGCGAGGCGGCCGTCCTGGTCGTCACCGAGGCCGTGGCCCGGCTGCTGCCCGGGGTCCTGGGCAACGCCGAATCGCACCGGGACGACTCCTTCGCCCCCGGCGAGATGGCCAACCTGCTGGAAGGCCCCGTGTACACCAAGCCCCCGCGGTGGCGCGGGCGGGAGATCCCCGAGGTGCTGCTCAGCGGCCACCACGGGAAGATCGCGCGCTGGCGCCGGGACGAGGCCTTCCGCCGCACCGCGCGAGGCCTTCCGCCGCACCGCGCGGAACCGCCCCGACCTGATCGAGCGCTGCGAGGCCTCCGCCTTCGACAAGAAGGACCGCGAGATCCTGAGCATCCTGGGCTGGAAACCGTCCGGAGACGGCCGATTTTGGCGCAGGCCGGAGGCCGTGGAAGAATAGGCGGCTGCTGTGTGCTCGCGTACGCCCCTGCCACAGGGGGATCGTCGTCCGCCGGGTGACACGGCTCTCGAATTCTCTACGGAAACCCGCACCGGCGACCTGTGGCGTCGTGCGAAGAAAGCAGACGAACTCATGTCTCACCTGCTCGATGGCGTCAACGCCGCCTCCCTGCGTACGGACGTCCCGGCCTTCCGCCCGGGTGACACGATCAACGTGCACGTCCGCGTGATCGAGGGCAACCGCTCCCGTATCCAGCAGTTCAAGGGTGTTGTCATCCGCCGCCAGGGCTCCGGCGTCTCGGAGACCTTCACGGTCCGCAAGGTCTCCTTCAGCGTCGGCGTGGAGCGTACCTTCCCGGTCCACTCCCCGATCTTCGAGAAGATCGAGCTCGTCACCCGCGGTGACGTGCGTCGCGCCAAGCTGTACTTCCTCCGTGAGCTCCGCGGCAAGGCCGCGAAGATCAAGGAGAAGCGCGACCGCTGATCTCCTCTCCGGGTCCACGGGAAGGCCGGATAGGCTCCACCCCGATGGACACCGAAGCAGAGCTCACACAACGCGGCCACTCCTCCCCCGAGCAGGGGGAGGAGTGGCCGCGTTGTGTTTTCTCCGGGCTTCGCGCCTCCTTCCGGAGCCCCTGGCGGCGGGCCGGGGCGCTGGGCGTGGTCTGCACGGTCTTCCTGCTGCTGGTCAGCAATTTCGTCGTACAGCCCTTCCTGATCCCGAGCCGGTCGATGGAGCCGACGCTGAAGGTCGGCGACCGGATCCTGGTGAACAAGCTGGCGTACCGTTTCGGCGCCACGCCGCAGCGCGGGGACGTGGTCGTGTTCGACGGCACCGGGTCCTTCGTACGGGAACCCGCGCGCGGCAACCCGGTGGGCGACGCCCTGCACGGGGCCGCCTCGGCGCTCGGGCTGGCGGAGCCTTCCGACACCGACTTCGTGAAACGGGTCGTGGGAGTCGGCGGGGACGACGTGGTGTGCTGTGACACCGGCGGCCGGATCCGGGTCAACGGGGTCCCCGTGGCGGAGCCGTACCTCTACCCCGGCGACACCCCCTCGGAGGTGCCGTTCCGGATCGTGGTCCCGCTGGGGACCCTGTGGGTCATGGGTGACCACCGCTCGCAGTCCCGGGACTCGCGGGACCACCTGGGCGAGCCGGGCGGGGGGATGGTGCCGGTGGAGAAGGTGATCGGGCGGGCCGACTGGATCGGCTGGCCGGCGTCCCGCTGGGGCTCGCTGCCCGCGGGGGCCGCGGCCGGTGGTCCGCGTGGGTAGCCGGGGAAGCCGCCGGAGCCGGCCGAGGGCGGGGGACGGGCCCAGCGGCGCCGGATGGCGCGCAAGCAGCGCCGGCGCCGTCGCACCCGGCGGGTCGGCGAGCTGCCGCTGCTGGTGGCGGTGGCCCTGTGCATAGCCCTGCTCCTCAAGACCTTCCTGGTGCAGGCGTTCTTCATCCCGTCGGGCTCGATGGAGCAGACGATCCGGATCGGCGACCGGGTGCTGGTGGACAAACTGACCCCGTGGTTCGGCGCCAAGGTCGAGCGGGGCGACGTCGTCGTCTTCAAGGACCCCGGAGGATGGCTCAAGGGCGAGGCGGCCCGGCCGGCCCCGGACCCGGCCGGCGTGAAGCAGATCAAGCAGACCCTGACCTTCATCGGCCTGCTGCCCTCCGCGGACGAGCAGGACCTGATCAAGCGCGTCATCGGCATCGGCGGCGACACCGTGGCCTGCTGTGACAACCGGGGGCGGGTGACCGTCAACGGGCGTCCGCTCGATGAGCCTTACGTGTCACCCGGGAACTCGCCCTCGGACATCCCCTTCGAGGTGCGCGTTCCCGCGGGGCGGCTCTTCGTGATGGGCGACCACCGCGCCAACTCGGCCGACTCCCGCTACCACCTCGACGAGGCGTTCGAGGGCACCATCGACGAGAAGGGCGTGGTGGGACAGGCCGTGGTGATCGCCTGGCCGTTCGACCACTGGCGCCGGCTGGAGCAGCCCGCGACCTTCCTCGACGTTCCGGATCCGGCCCGCACCGGGCGGCGGCAGCGGCCCGGCCGTCGCCGTCGGGGCACCGCGTTCGCATAGTGTGTTCCCGGTCTCCCGCGCCTTAGGGAACTCCCGCTCGTTAAGGGAGGGGAGGGCCCGCTCCCGATCCGGCGCGGGCGGTCGTTTCCGAGTGAGGAGTGGATGTGGGGGATGTGGCGGTAGGCGCTCGATCCGGACGCGATGAGGGCGAGGAGCGGCCGGACGATGCCGTCACGCACGACACCGACGAGGCGGCCGCCGAGGAGAAGCAGCACCGCTCCTTCTGGAAGGAGCTCCCGCTCCTCATCGGCATCGCCCTGGTGCTGGCCCTGCTGATCAAGACCTTCCTGGTCCAGGCGTTCTCGATCCCGTCCGACTCGATGCAGAACACCCTGCAGCGCGGCGACCGGGTGCTGGTGGACAAGCTGACCCCCTGGTTCGGCTCCGAGCCCGAGCGCGGCGAGGTCGTCGTCTTCCACGACCCCGCGCACTGGCTGGAGGGGGAGCCCACCCCCGAGCCCAACGTCGTGCAGAAGGTCCTCAGCTGGATCGGCCTGATGCCGTCCGCCGAGGAGAAGGACCTGATCAAGCGGACCATCGCCATCGGCGGGGACACCGTGGAGTGCAAGCGGGGCGGCCCGGTCGTCGTCAACGGCAAGGCGCTGGACGAGCCGTACATCTTCCCCGGCAACACCCCCTGCGACGACATGCCCTTCGGGCCGGTCACCGTGCCCAAGGGCAAGATCTGGGTGATGGGCGACCACCGCCAGAACTCCCAGGACTCCCGCTACCACATGCAGGACTCCACCCAGGGCTTCGTGCCGGTCAAGGACGTCGTCGGGCGGGCCGTGGTCGTCGCCTGGCCGGTCACCCGCTGGGCCACCCTGCCGGTCCCGGACACCTTCGACCAGAAGGGCATCGACAAGCAGCTCCCGGCGCCCCTGCACTCCCCGCAGGCCTCCGGGCTGGGCGTGGCCGACGTCAACTCGGCGGCCCTCGGCCTCGTGGGCGCCGTGCCCATCGTCCTGTGGCGCCGGCGGAGGCTGACCCAGGGCACTACCGCCCGGTAGGGTGCCGCCCAGGCAGGCCATCGCCGGGTGGCGGCCATCTCCGGGTATGGGGGCGCACCAATGGGCGGAACACAGGCAATACGCGCGAGCGGCAGAGATGGCCGCGGCGGCCTCGGCAACACGTTGTCGGGCATCGCCGTGGCCATCGGCTTCGCACTCTTCCTCGGCGGCTTCGTCTGGGGGGCGCTGGTGTACCGGCCCTACACGGTGCCGACGAACTCCATGGTCCCCACCGTGCAGCCCGGTGACCGGGTGCTGGCGGAGCGGATCGGCGGCGCCGAGGTGCGCCGCGGGGACGTGGTCGTCTTCAAGGACTCCCAGTGGAGCGACTCGCCCATGGTCAAGCGGGTCGTGGCCGTCGGCGGCGACACCGTCAGCTGCTGCGGCCAGGGCGGTGGGCTGACCGTGAACGGGAAGCCGCTGGACGAGCCGTACGTGGACCAGGCCGGGCGCGACGCGCTGGCCGCGGGGACCACCACGTTCGAGGTGACCGTGCCGGAGGGCAACCTCTTCCTGATGGGCGACCGGCGCTCCGGCTCCCTGGACTCACGGGCCCACCTCCAGGACGCCGGCCAGGGGACCGTTCCCCGGTCGGCGGTCGAGGCCCGGGTCGACGCCCTGGCCTGGCCGAACACGAGGATGCTGGACCGGCCGCAGGCCTTCGCCGCCCTCCCCGGCGGGGTCTCGCAGCCGGGGCCGCTGCGGCTCCAGGTGGCCGCGGTGGTGGCCGGCGCCGCCCTCGTCGTGCTGGGGGCGGCCTACGGGCCGGTCGCCCGGGTCCTGGGGCGCGGACGGGCGCGGGGGCGCTCCGGTGGGCGCTGAGCCGGGCGTGGAGCGGGGCGCGGAGGGGCCGCGGAAGGTGTCCCGGGTGGTCCTGCTGGACCCCGCGGACCGGATCCTGCTGCTGCACGGCTTCGAGCCGGACGATCCCGCCGACACCTGGTGGTTCACCCCGGGCGGCGGGCTGGAGGGCGACGAGACACGCGAGGAGGCCGCGCTGCGGGAACTCGCGGAGGAGACCGGGATCACCGGGGTGGAGCTGGGGCCGGTGCTCTGGCGCCGCTACTGCTCCTTCCCCTTCGACGGCAGGCGCTGGGAGCAGGACGAGTGGTACTTCCTGGCCCGGACCACCCGGACCGAGATCGTGCCGGGCGGGCTCACCGAGCTGGAGCGGCGCAGCGTCACGGGGGCGAGATGGTGGACCTCCGAGGAACTTCTCGCGGCCCGTGAGACGGTGTACCCGACCAAGCTCGCCGGGCTGCTCAGGACGCTGCTCGACGACGGTCCCCCGGGTGTCCCGGTGGTCCTGCCCCCGGAAATCGTTTAGGGGCGCACGGCGCTGGCGCACAATAGGGGGACGCACGGCTGAAGGGGAACATGCCATGAGCGCCGAGGACCTCGAGAAGTACGAGACCGAGATGGAGCTGAAGCTCTATCGGGAGTACCGCGACGTCGTCGGGCTGTTCAAGTACGTGATCGAGACGGAACGCCGTTTCTACCTCACCAACGACTACGAGATGCAGGTGCACTCGGTCCAGGGAGAGGTGTTCTTCGAGGTCACGATGGCCGACGCCTGGGTCTGGGACATGTACCGGCCCGCCCGTTTCGTCAAGCAGGTGCGGGTCCTGACCTTCAAGGACGTGAACATCGAGGAGCTCAACAAGAGCGACCTCGAACTGCCGGGCGGCTGAGCCGGCCGAGGGGGCCTCGGAGGGCCCAGGGGCCCGTCGAGGCCCCCTTCTCACCCGTGAGGGTGAGCGGTCCGTCCACAACGCCCGGGTTGTCCACCAAGATCCACACGGTGGGCCGGGTCGCGCGATCGTCGGTGCCGGAGGTGGTGCCGGATGAACGCGAAGGGCGTGGCACGACAGGCATTGGGACGGTACGGCGAGGAGCTCGCCGTGCGGCGGCTCACCGAATCGGGGATGACGGTGATCGCCCGGAACTGGCGGTGCCGGGGCGGGGAGATCGACATCGTCGCGCGGGACGGGGACGCCCTCGTCGTGTGCGAGGTCAAGACCCGCCGCGAGGGGGATTTCGAGCACCCCATGGCCGCCGTCCGGGCCGGCAAGGCCGAGCGGCTGCGCCGGCTCGCCGGGCGCTGGCTCGCCGACCACGGGGGACCGCCGCCGGGCGGGGTGCGGATCGACCTGGTCGGGGTCCTGCTGCCCAGGCGCGGCGCGCCCGTGGTGGAGCACGTCAGGGGGGTGGCCTGATGGGGTTCGCGCGGACCTGCTCGGTGGCCCTGGTGGGCGTCGAGGGCGTCGTGGTGNTCGTGGTGGAGGTCCAGGCCGACCTCGAACCGGGTGTGGCCGCCTTCACCCTGGTGGGGCTGCCCGACAAGACCCTGGTCGAGAGCCGGGACCGGGTACGGGCCGCGGTGGCGAACTCCGGCGCACCCTGGCCGCAGAAGAAGCTCACGGTGGGCCTCAGCCCGGCCTCCGTGCCCAAGTCCGGAGCCCATTTCGACCTGGCCGTCGCGGCGGCCGTCCTGGGGGCCGCCGAGGTGGTCGACCCCGGGGCGATCGCCGACCTCGTGCTCATCGGCGAGCTGGGCCTCGACGGCCGGGTGCGCCCGGTGCGGGGGATCCTGCCGGCCGTGGTCGCCGCCGCCGAGGCCGGGTACCGGCAGGTGGTGGTGCCCCAGCAGTGCGCCGCCGAGGCCACCCTGGTCCCGGAGGTCTCGGTGCTGGGCGTGCGCAGCCTGCGGCAGCTGATCGCCGTACTGACCGACGCGCCCGTTCCCGAGGAGGACCCGCCGGACGGGGAGGGCCGCCCCGACCCGATGCTGGCCGGACTGGTCCTGCCCGGCGCCGGGCTCGGGGCGGGCCTGGCCCGGAGCGGCGGGGCGGACCCGGACTTCCCCGACCTCGCCGACGTGGCCGGCCAGCACAGCGCCCGCCGGGCCCTGGAAGTGGCCGCCTCCGGGGGCCACCACCTCTTCCTCAGCGGGCCCCCGGGCGCGGGCAAGACGATGCTCGCCGAACGGCTGCCCTGGATCCTGCCGCCGCTCACCCGGCAGGACTCCCTGGAGGTGACGGCCGTCCACTCGGTCGCGGGAATCCTGCCGCCCGGCGAGCCCCTGGTCTCCCGGCCCCCGTACTGCGCCCCGCACCACTCGGCGACCATGCAGTCCCTGGTGGGCGGGGGCGCCGGGATCCCCAGGCCGGGCGCCGTCTCCCTGGCCCACAAGGGAATCCTCTTCCTGGACGAGGCGGCCGAGTTCAGCGCGAAGGTACTGGACGCCCTGCGCCAGCCCCTCGAAGCCGGGCACGTGGTCATCGCCAGGGCCGCCGGGGTGGTACGGCTGCCCGCCCGCTTCCTGATGGTCCTCGCGGCCAACCCCTGCCCGTGCGGCCGGCACACCCTGAACGGGTCCGGCTGCGAATGCCCCGCCTCCGTGATCCGGCGCTACCAGGCCCGGCTGTCGGGGCCCCTGCTCGACCGGGTGGACCTGAGGGTCGAGGTGGAACCGGTCACCCGCTCCGACCTGCTGGGCCGGGGCGGCCGCGGCGAGGCCACGGGGGCCGTCGCCGACCGGGTGCGGGAGGCCCGGGAGCGGGCCGCAGCCCGGTACGGGGGCACCCCCTGGCGGCTCAACGCCGAGGTGCCGGGGCACGAGCTGCGCACCCGCTGGCCGGCCGGTCCCGGCGCCCTGGCCCAGGCCGAGCGGGAGATGGAGCGCGGGCTGCTGACCGCCCGGGGGCTGGACCGGGTGCTGCGGGTCGCCTGGACCGTGGCCGACCTGCGCGGCCGCGACCGCCCCGAGGCGCTGGACGTGGCCGTCGCCCTGGAGCTGCGCACCGGGATCGCCCGCGGGGCGGCGCTGGCGATGGGGGCCGGGTCATGACCGCCGCCGGACCGCCGGACGCGGGACGGGCCGGTGCGGGGCCGCCGGACACCGGGCGGGGATCCGGCGGGCAGCCCGAGGCCGGGCGGGCCGGTACCGGGCCGGTGGATGCCGGGCGGGCACCTGCCGGGCGGCCTGAGGCAGGGGCGCCGGACGGCGGATGGCCGGGCCCTGGGGACGCCGGGGCGGAGCTGCTGGCGCGGGCCGCGCTGACGCGGGTGCTGGAGCCGGGGGAGGAGCACGGCGGGCGCTGGCTGCGGGAGCTCGGGGCCGTCGCCCTGATGCGGCTGCTGACCGGGCCGGACCCGGGCCCCGGGCCGCTGACCGGGGCGGGCCCCGAGCGGATCGCCGGGTACCGCAGGCGGGCGGCGCTCGCGGAGCCCGCGCGGGACCTGGAAC
>NZ_JZWV01000074.1 GCF_000966975.1 Streptomyces katrae
GACCTGGAACGGGCCGCCGCGGACGGCGTCCGGTTCGTCTGCCCGGGCTCGGCGGAGTGGCCGACCCAGCTGGACGACCTCGGCGACGCCCGGCCCGTCGGGCTCTGGCTGCGGGGCCGGCCGAACCTGCGGACCTGGGCCCTGCGCTCGGTCGCCGTGGTCGGGGCCCGCGCCTGCACCCCGTACGGGGCCCACATGGCGCAGACCCTGGCCGCCGGGCTCGCCGAGCGGGGGTGGGTGGTGGTCTCCGGGGCGGCGTACGGGATCGACGGCGCCGCCCACCGCGGGGCCCTCGCCTCCGGCGGCGCCACGGCGGCGGTACTGGCCTGCGGGGTGGACACCGTCTACCCCCGCGGACACGCCGGACTGCTCGGCCGGATCACCCGCCAGGGGCTGGTGATCGGCGAACTGCCGCCCGGCAGCCATCCCACGCCCAGCAGATTCGTCCTGCGCAACCGCGTCATCGCCGCCCTCACCCGGGGAACGGTCGTCGTGGAGGCCGCCCGGCGCAGCGGCTCCCTCGTCACCGCCCGCCGGGCCCAGCAGCTGGGCCGCCTCACCATGGGCGTCCCCGGCCCCGCCACCAGCGGCCTCTCCGCCGGGGTGCACGAGCTGCTGAGGGGCGAGGCCGTCCTGGTCACCGACGCCGCCGAGGTGGTCGAACTCGTCGGTGACATGGGCGAACTGGCCCCCGTGCGGCACGGCCCCGTCCTCGCCCGCGATCTGCTCGACCCGGCGGCCGCGCGGGTCCTCGAAGCGCTCCCCGCGGGCCGGCCCGCCGACGTGGACGAGATCTCCCTCGGCGCGGGCACCGGCACCGATGAAGTCATCGGCAGACTGTACGAACTTCACTCTCTGGGGTTCGTCGAACGGCAGGGCGACGCCTGGCGGTTGACCCGCCGTCGACCGAAGGGGGAGGCGTAATCCGCGGCCGCCCGGCGAGGCGGTCGTTGACCTGGGGCGTTCCGGTGAAAGAGTGAAGGCGATGAGAGACGCGGTCTTCCCCGAGGCGGCCGCCCGGGCCGTGCGCGAGGCGCCGGTCCCGGGCCGCCCGCCCGGGTCCGGACGCCCCTGCGGCCCTGCGCCATCCCGTACTCTTCGCGCACCGCGACACTTCCGTCACGCTACGCTCCCAAGGAATCCCGCTCCGGCAAAGGCGAAGCATGCCCCAGCACACCTCAGGGTCCGACCGCGCTTCGGTGCCCCCCGCCGCCCGTGGCGGCGCGCGGTCCACCGAGCCCTCGTCCCTGGAGCTGCTCTGGCGCTCATACAAGGACTCGGGTGACGAGCGGCTGCGGGAGCAGCTGATCCTGCACTACTCGCCGCTGGTCAAATACGTGGCGGGCCGGGTCAGCGTGGGGCTGCCGCCCAACGTGGAACAGGCCGACTTCGTCTCCTCGGGGGTCTTCGGACTGATCGACGCGATCGAGAAGTTCGACATCGAGCGGTCCATCAAGTTCGAGACGTACGCGATCACCCGGATCCGCGGCGCGATGATCGACGAGCTGCGGGCGCTGGACTGGATCCCGCGCTCCGTCCGCCAGAAAGCCCGCGCCGTGGAGCGCGCCTACGCCACGCTGGAGGCCCACCTGCGGCGCACCCCGACGGAGGGCGAGGTCGCCGGGGAGATGGGCATCGGGGTCGAGGAACTCCACACCGTGTTCAGCCAGTTGTCCCTGGCCAACGTGGTCGCCCTGGAGGAGCTGCTGCACGTCGGCGGGGAGGGTGGCGACACCCTCTCCCTGATGGACACCCTCGAGGACACCGCCGCCGACGACCCGGTGGAGGTGGCGGAGGACCGGGAGCTGCGCCGGCTGCTCGCCCGGGCCATCAACACCCTCCCCGAACGGGAGAAGACGGTCGTGACCCTCTACTACTACGAGGGGCTCACCCTCGCCGAGATCGGCAACGTCCTGGGCGTCACCGAGAGCCGGGTCAGCCAGATCCACACCAAATCCGTACTGCAGCTGCGCGCCAAGCTCGCGGACGTCGGCCGCTGAGCCGCCCCCGGCCGCAGCGGGCTCCGGAGCGGCCGCGGAGCTTGCGCACCTCCGTACAGTGGTGACGTGCCCAGGATTCGAGCGGCCTCCGTGGCCGAGCACCGGTCGATGCAGCGCGGCGCCCTGTTGGACGCGGCGCGCACCCTGCTGTCGGAAGGCGGGACCGAAGCCCTGACCTTCCCCGCCCTCGCGGAGCGGACCGGTCTCGCCCGGTCCTCCGTGTACGAGTACTTCAAGTCGCGCGCGGCCGTCGTCGAAGAGCTGTGCGCGGTGGACTTCCCCGTCTGGGCGGCCGAGATCGAAGCGGCCATGGAGGCCGCGCCGACGCCCGCGGCGAAGATCGAGGCGTACGTGCGCAGCCAGCTGGAGCTGGTGGGCGACCGCCGGCACCGGGCGGTGGTGGCCATTTCCGCCGGCGAGCTGGACGCGGGCGCGCGGGAGAAGATCCGCGCCGCGCACGGCGGCCTGGTCGCCATGATCGGCGAGGCGCTGGAGGCCCTCGGCCAGCCCGAGCCGCGGCTGGCCGCCCTGCTCCTCCAGGGGGTCGTGGACGCCGCGGCCCGCCGGATCGAGCTCGGCGCCGCCGAGGACCCCGCCGTGATCACGGACACCGCCGTCGCGATGGCCCTGCGCGGTATCGGCGGCTAGGGGGTCGTCCCCTCCGGGCCGGGTGCGGACGGCAGTAGCCGGGGTGTGGGCCCGGGGAGCAGGGTGAGGGGGTTGCGGTAGGCGTCCTCGCCCGCGAGGAGCCCCCAGTGCAGGCACGGCCCCGGGCAGTGGGAGCCCTCCGTGAGCACCGCCACCACCTGGCCCGCCGTGACGGCCTCCCCCTCCGCGACCAGCGCCCGCACCGGCTCGTACGTGGTCCGCAGCCCGCCCGGGAGGGTGAGCGACAGCACGCCCCGGCCCGCGACCGGCCCCGCGTAGTGGACCCGCCCCGGCCCCACGGCCCGTACCTCCGCCCCCGCCGGCGCCGACAGGTCCACCCCGCGGTGCCCCGCCGCGTACGGCGTCGGGGGAGGGTCCCACCACCGGGCGACGGACAGTGGCGCCGGCAGCGGCCGGACCGCCCGGAAGGCCCCCTCGGCGGGGGGCGCGGCGGGAGCCGGGGGAAGCGCCCCGGTCAGGGCGAACAGCAGGGTGAGCAGCAGTGTCGTCGTCATGCGCCCAGGGTCCCGCGCGGGACCCCGGGCCCGCCCGCGCCTGTGGACGGGCGAAAGGGTGTGGACAAGGGCGTCACCCGGCATACCGCCGGGTCCCGTACACTTCTTGTGGCGATCCGGGTCACCGGGTCGACTTCGCACGCCCCAGCGCCGACCGGTTCCGGTCGGGTGACAGCGTCTCTCGGTCCCTTCATGGGGCAGGGCGCGGCGGGGCGTCAGGAACCAAAACCGAGAAACCAAGGAGATGGCCATGGCCGTCGTAACGATGCGGGAGCTGCTGGAGAGCGGCGTCCACTTCGGTCACCAGACCCGTCGCTGGAACCCGAAGATGAAGCGCTTCATCTTCACCGAGCGCAACGGCATCTACATCATCGACCTGCTCCAGTCGCTGTCGTACATCGACCGCGCCTACGAGTTCGTGAAGGAGACCGTCGCGCACGGCGGTTCCATCATGTTCGTCGGTACGAAGAAGCAGGCGCAGGAGGCCATCGCCGAGCAGGCGACCCGCGTCGGCATGCCGTACGTCAACCAGCGCTGGCTGGGTGGCATGCTCACCAACTTCTCCACCGTCTACAAGCGCCTTCAGCGTCTGAAGGAGCTTGAGGCGATCGACTTCGAGGACGTCGCCGCCTCGGGTCTCACCAAGAAGGAGCTCCTGGTCCTCTCCCGCGAGAAGGCCAAGCTGGAGAAGACCCTCGGTGGTATCCGCGAGATGTCGAAGGTTCCCAGCGCCGTCTGGATCGTCGACACCAAGAAGGAGCACATCGCCGTCGGTGAGGCGCGCAAGCTGCACATCCCGGTCGTCGCGATCCTCGACACCAACTGCGACCCCGACGAGGTCGACTACAAGATCCCGGGCAACGACGACGCCATCCGCTCCGTCACCCTGCTCACCCGCGTGATCGCCGACGCCGTCGCCGAGGGCCTCATCGCCCGCTCCGGCGCTGCGACCGGTGACTCGAAGCCGGGCGAGAAGGCCGCCGCCGAGCCGCTCGCCGAGTGGGAGCGCGACCTGCTCGAGGGTGAGAAGAAGGCTGACGCCGAGGCCCCCGCGGCCGAGGCCCCGGCTGCCGAGGCTCCGGCCGCGGACGCCGAGCAGGCCTGACCCACTGAGAGCGCCCGGCGTTCATCCGCCGGGCACTCGCAGCACGGACGATGACGGCGGGGGAGCCGCGCCACGAGCGCGCTCCTCCGCCGTTCACCCGTAGATCTACGACTTCGAGAGAGAATCACAGACTCATGGCGAACTACACCGCCGCTGACGTCAAGAAGCTCCGCGAGCTCACCGGCGCCGGCATGCTGGACTGCAAGAACGCGCTCGTCGAGGCCGACGGCGACGTCACCAAGGCCAACGAGATCCTGCGCGTCAAGGGCCTGAAGGGCGTCGCCAAGCGCGAGGGCCGTTCTGCCGAGAACGGTGCCGTCACCTCCCTGATCTCCGAGGACGCCACCTCCGGCGTGCTCGTCGAGCTCAAGTGCGAGACCGACTTCGTGGCCAAGAGCCCGAAGTTCCTGGCCGTCGCCGACCAGCTCGCCGCCCACGTGGCCGCCACCAAGCCCGCCGACATCGAGGCGCTGCTCGCGTCCGAGATCGAGGCCGGCAAGACCGTCCAGGCGTTCGTGGACGAGGCCAACGCCAACCTCGGTGAGAAGATCGTCCTCGACCGCTTCGCGCAGTACGAGGGTGCCTTCGTCGCCTCCTACATGCACCGCACCATGCCCGACCTGCCCCCGCAGATCGGTGTCCTGGTCGAGCTGGACAAGGCCGACGCCGACCTGGCCAAGGGCATCGCCCAGCACATCGCCGCCTTCGCGCCGAAGTACCTCACCGCCGAGGACGTCCCGGCCGAGATCGTCGAGTCCGAGCGCCGCGTCGCCGAGGAGACCACCCGCGCCGAGGGCAAGCCCGAGGCCGCGATCGCCAAGATCGTCGAGGGTCGCGTGAACGGCTTCTTCAAGGACGCCACGCTGCTCGGCCAGCCGTACGCGCTGGACAACAAGAAGTCCGTCCAGAAGGTTCTGGACGAGGCCGGTGTCACCCTGAAGCGCTTCACCCGCATCAAGGTCGGCATCTGAGTCCGTCCGTACGCGACGGACACCGGACCCCGATAGGGTCTGAGGCAGTCGTCCGCGCTTGCGCCGGACGACCGCAGATCTGACGAGGAGGCCATTGCCCCAGAGGGAACCGCGAGGACCCACCGGCAATGGCCTTCTTCGTATGTGCACGAGGAGATCTCCATGAATCAGGGCGTGGACCCCCACACCGCATCCCACGACAAGAGCGACCACGAGAAGAAGGGTCGCCGCTTCATGCTGAAGCTGTCCGGCGAAGCCTTCTCAGGCGGCGGCGGGCTGGGTGTCGACCCTGACGTCGTGCACGCCATCGCCCGCGAGATCGCGGCCGTGGTCCGAGACGGCGCCGAGATCGCGGTCGTCATCGGCGGCGGCAACTTCTTCCGCGGCGCGGAACTGCAGCAGCGCGGCATGGACCGGGCCCGGTCCGACTACATGGGCATGCTCGGCACCGTCATGAACTGCCTCGCCCTCCAGGACTTCCTGGAGAAGGAGGGCATCGACAGCCGCGTCCAGACCGCCATCACCATGGGTCAGGTCGCGGAGCCGTACATCCCGCTGCGCGCCGTCCGCCACCTGGAGAAGGGCCGCGTCGTCATCTTCGGCGCCGGTATGGGCATGCCGTACTTCTCCACCGACACCACGGCCGCCCAGCGCGCCCTGGAGATCGACGCCGAGGCCCTCCTCATGGGCAAGAACGGCGTCGACGGGGTCTACGACTCCGACCCGAAGACCAACCCGGACGCGGTGAAGTTCGACGCGCTGGAGTACAACGAGGTGCTGTCCCGGGACCTCAAGGTCGC
>NZ_JZWV01000075.1 GCF_000966975.1 Streptomyces katrae
GGGACCTCAAGGTCGCCGACGCCACGGCCATCACGCTGTGCCGCGACAACCGGCTCCCGATCCTGGTCTTCGAACTGCTCGCCGAAGGCAATATCGCCCGCGCCGTCAAGGGTGAGAAGATCGGCACGCTCGTGAGCGACCAGGGCACCCGGGCCTGAGCCCGTCGCACCGGGCCCCGCGGGGCCCGGTCCGGGCGGCCCGGTCCGCCCCGCCCGCCTGAACCATCCACTCAAGACATGCAGGAGCACGTGGTGATCGAAGAAATCCTCCTCGAGGCCGAGGAGAAGATGGAGAAGGCCGTCGTTGTCGCCAAGGAGGACTTCGCCGCGATTCGCACGGGCCGTGCGCACCCGGCGATGTTCAACAAGATCGTGGCGGACTACTACGGTGCCATCACGCCCATCAACCAGCTCGCCTCCTTCGCGGTGCCCGAGCCGCGCATGGCGATCGTGACCCCGTTCGACGCCTCCGCGCTGCGCAACATCGAGCAGGCGATCCGCGACTCCGACCTCGGCGTCAACCCGAGCAACGACGGCCGCATCATCCGGGTGACCTTCCCGGAGCTGACGCAGGACCGCCGCAAGGAGTTCATCAAGGTCGCCAAGACCAAGGCCGAGGACTCCCGCGTCTCGATCCGCTCCGTGCGCCGCAAGGCCAAGGACGCCCTCGACAAGCTGGTCAAGGACAAGGAGGCCGGCGAGGACGAGGTGCGCCGCGCCGAGAAGGAGCTCGACGACACCACCGCGAAGTACGTCACGCAGGTGGACGAGCTGCTCAAGCACAAGGAAGCCGAGCTCCTCGAGGTCTGATGAACGACTCTCCCTGGGCCGCTGAGCCGGTACCGGCGGGTCCCGCATACGATGCGCTGGTGGGCCCGCAGACTGCGCCCATGCCCATCGTGCCCGATGCCGCCGGCCGTGCGTTCGACGACCGGGAAGCACGCGATCGGGGGGCCGCCTTCGCCGGCGGCCCCCCGCTCCGTACCGAGATGCCGTTGCAGGAGCCCATGCCCAGCCCCCCGCCCCCGCCTCCGCAGGCACCGCAGGACGCCTCGCCCCCGCCGCAGAAGAAGCGCGCAGGGCGGGACCTGCGGGCCGCCATAGGGGTCGGCGTCGGCCTCGGCGCGGTGATCTTCGCTTCGCTGTTCATCGTGAAGGCCGTCTTCGTCGGCGTGATCGTCGTCGCGGTCGTCGTCGGCCTGTGGGAGCTCACCTCCCGGCTCCAGGAGAAGAAGGGCATCAAGGCCCCGCTGGTCCCGCTCGCGGTCGGCGGTGCGGCGATGGTCATCGCCGGCTACGTCCGGGGGGCCGAGGGCGCCTGGGTCGCCATGGCCCTGACGGCGCTGGCGGTGCTCGTGTGGCGGATGACGGAACCGCCCGAGGACTACCTCAAGGACGTCACCGCGGGCGTCTTCGCGGCGTTCTACGTGCCCTTCCTGGCCACCTTCGTCGCGATGCTGCTCACGGCCGAGGACGGCCCGCAGCGGGTGGTGACCTTCCTGCTGCTGACCGTCGTCAGCGACACCGGGGCGTACGCCGTCGGCTGGCGCTTCGGCAAGACCAAGCTCGCGCCGCGCATCAGCCCCGGCAAGACCCGTGAGGGGCTCTTCGGGGCGGTGGCCTTCGCGATGGGCGCCGGCGCGCTGTGCATGGAGTTCCTGATCGACGGGGGCTCCTGGTGGCAGGGCCTGCTGCTGGGCCTGGCCGTCGCCGTCAGCGCGACCCTGGGCGACCTCGGCGAGTCGATGATCAAGCGTGACCTGGGCATCAAGGACATGGGCACGCTGCTGCCGGGCCATGGCGGCATCATGGACCGCCTGGACTCGCTGCTGCCGACCGCTCCGGTGGTCTGGCTGCTGCTGGCGGCCTTCGTCGGCACCGGCTGACGGGTCCGGGCCGGGTTATCCTGGAGGGCGCGCCGTGTTCACGCGGCGCGCCCTTTCCGTCTTGCGGCCGAGCCGCCGCGGACCGGCCCTGCACGCGCGGGGTGACCCCCACCCCGTCGTACCGAGGAGTACCGCATGGCCCCCCGTCCCGCTCCGGGTGAGCTCACCTTCGTCGCCCCGCGAGGGGCCAAGAAGCCGCCCCGGCACCTCGCCGACCTCACCCCGGCCGAGCGCCGCGAGGCGGTCGCCGCGATCGGCGAGAAGCCGTTCCGGGCCAAGCAGCTCTCCCAGCACTACTTCGCCCGCTACGCCCACGACCCGGCGGAGTGGACCGACATCCCGGCGGCCTCGCGCGAGAAGCTGCAGCAGGAGCTGCTGCCGGAGCTGATGAACGTCATCCGGCACATCAGCTGCGACGACGACACCACCCGCAAGACCCTGTGGAAGCTGCACGACGGCACCCTCGTGGAGTCCGTCCTGATGCGCTACCCCGACCGGGTCACCATGTGCATCTCCTCGCAGGCCGGCTGCGGCATGAACTGCCCGTTCTGCGCCACCGGCCAGGCCGGCCTCGACCGCAACCTCTCCACCGCCGAGATCGTGCACCAGATCGTCGACGGCATGCGCGCCCTGCGCGACGGCGAGGTCCCCGGCGGCCCGGCCCGCCTGTCGAACATCGTCTTCATGGGCATGGGCGAGCCGCTCGCGAACTACAACCGCGTCGTCGGCGCCATCCGCCGCCTCACCGACCCCGAGCCCGACGGCCTGGGCCTGTCGCAGCGCGGCATCACCGTCTCCACCGTCGGCCTGGTCCCGGCCATGCTGCGGTTCGCCGACGAGGGCTTCAAGTGCCGCCTCGCCGTCTCCCTGCACGCCCCGGACGACGAGCTGCGCGACACCCTGGTCCCCGTGAACACCCGCTGGAAGGTCCGCGAGGTCCTCGACGCGGCCTGGGAGTACGCCGAGAAGTCCGGCCGCCGGATCTCCATCGAGTACGCCCTGATCCGCGACATCAACGACCAGGCCTGGCGCGGCGACCTGCTCGGCCGGCTGCTCAAGGGCAAGCGCGTGCACGTCAACCTGATCCCGCTGAACCCGACGCCGGGCTCGAAGTGGACCGCCTCGCGCCCCGAGGACGAGAAGGCCTTCGTCGACGCCATCGCCCGGCACGGCGTGCCCGTGACCGTACGGGACACCCGGGGCCAGGAGATCGACGGAGCGTGCGGACAGCTCGCGGCGAGCGAGCGGTAGGCTGGCCCGCGTACATCTGCATATTCCGACAGGGGAGCGCCACAGCGCTGAGAGTGCGGCATACCGTCAGGCCGCAGACCCTCTGAACCTCGCCCAGGTCATTCTGGGTAGGAAGTTCGGTCACCACCTCAAGCTGTTGCGCCCTGCCCGGGCGCACCGCTCCTTCCAGAGCGCCCGGGCGGGGCCGCGTCTTCTCCTGGTCATACCCAGGAGGAATCAACCGTGAGCACCACCAAGAAGATCGCGGGTGCGGCGCTGGCCGCGGCCCTCGGCGTCAGCACGCTCGCCGCCTGCGGCGGCGGTACCAAGAAGGACGACGGGGCCGCGGCGAGCGGATCGCCGAAGTCCAAGACCGTCACCCTCGTCTCCCACGACTCCTTCAACGTGAGCGAGCCGGTCCTCAAGGAGTTCGAGCAGCAGAGCGGCTACACCGTCAAGGTGCTGAAGTCCGGGGACGCCGGCGCCGCCCTCAACCAGGAGATCCTCACCAAGGGCTCCCCGCGCGGCGACGTCTTCTTCGGTGTCGACAACACGCTCCTCTCCCGGGCCCTCGACAACGGGATCTTCACCCCCTACGAGGCCAAGGGCCTGGACGGGGTCAAGCCCGAGTACGTCCTCGACAAGCAGCACCGGGTCACCCCGGTCGACTCCGGCGACATCTGCGTCAACTACGACAAGGCCTACTTCGCCGACAAGAAGATCGCCCCGCCGCAGACGCTGGACGACCTGGTCAAGCCGGAGTACAAGAACCTGCTGGTCACCGAGAACGCCGCGACCTCCTCGCCCGGCCTCGGTTTCCTCCTCGCCTCCGTCGGCAAGTACGGGGAGGACGGCTGGAAGGACTACTGGAGCAAGCTGAAGGCCAACGGCGTCGAGGTCGTCGACGGCTGGGAGCAGGCCTACAACGAGCGCTTTTCCGGCTCCGCCGGCGGCAAGAAGGCCAAGGGCGACCGCCCGCTGGTCGTCTCCTACGCCTCCAGCCCGCCGGTCGAGGTCCTCTACGGCGAGCCCCAGCCGGCCGAGGCCCCCACGGGCGTGGCCACCGGCACCTGCTTCCGCCAGGTCGAGTTCGCGGGCCTGCTGAAGGGCGCGAAGAACGAGGAGGGCGGCAAGGCCCTCATCGACTTCCTGATCGGCAAGAAGTTCCAGGAGGACATGCCGCTCCAGATGTTCGTGAACCCGGTGGTCAAGGACGCGAAGCTGCCGGAGGTGTTCACCAAGCACGGTGCGGTGGTCGAGAAGCCGGAGAACGTGGCCCCCGAGACCATAGCCAAGAACCGCGACCAGTGGGTCAAGGCATGGTCCTCGATCGTCGTGAAGTAGTACGCGACGGCTCCCCGCGGGAGGGCGGGCGGGCGACCGCCGTCAGGCTGGCCCTGATGGCCGTGCCGCTCGCCTTCTTCGGGCTGTTCTTCGCCTACCCCGTGGCCGCCATCGTCGGCCGCGGGTTCAGGACGGACGAGGGCTGGCAGTTCGGCCGGATCGGCGAGGTCCTCTCCCAGCCGGACATCGCCGGCGTGCTCTGGTTCACCACCTGGCAGGCGCTCGCCTCGACGGTGCTCACCCTGCTCGTCGCGCTGCCCGGCGCGTACGTGTTCGCGCGCTTCTCCTTCCCCGGCAAGCAGCTGCTGCGCGCCCTGGTCACCGTGCCCTTCGTGCTGCCGACCGTGGTCGTCGGCACGGCCTTCCTGGCCCTGGTCGGGCGCGGCGGGCTGCTGGACGAGGTGTGGGGCGTCCGGCTGGACACCACCGTGTGGGCGATCCTGCTCGCCCACGTCTTCTTCAACTACGCCGTCGTTGTCCGGACGGTCGGCGGGCTCTGGGCACAGCTGGACCCGCGCCAGGAGGAGGCCGCCCGGGTGCTGGGCGCCGGACGGTTCGCGGCCTGGCGGCGGGTGACCCTGCCGGCTCTGGGGCCTGCCGTGGCCGCCGCCGCGCTGATGGTCTTCCTGTTCACCTTCAGCTCCTTCGGCGTCGTGCAGATCCTCGGCGGCCCCGGGTACGCCACGCTGGAGGTCGAGGTCTACCGGCAGACGGCGCAGCTGCTGGACCTGCCCACGGCGGCGGTGCTGACGCTGGTCCAGTTCGCCGCCGTCGGGCTGGTCCTCGCCGTGCACGCCCGGACCGTGCGCCGGCGGGAGACCGCGCTGCGGCTCGTCGACCCCGCGCGGACCGCGCACCCGCCGCGCGGCTGGGCGCAGCGGGCTCTGCTGGGCGGGGTGCTGCTGACGGTGGTCCTGCTGATCGTGGCTCCGCTCGCCGTGCTGGTGGAGCGGTCCCTGGACGCCCCGGGCGGGTACGGGTTCGGGTTCTACCGGGCGCTCCAGGAGGCCGGTGCCGGGGGTGGAACGTTTCTGGTGCCGCCGCTGGAGGCCATCTGGAACTCCCTGCAGTACGCGCTCGCCGCCACCGCCATCGCCCTGGCCGTCGGCGGGCTCGCGGCCGCGGCGCTGGCCCGGCGGGCGGGACGCTTCGTCCGGGGCTTCGACGCGCTGCTGATGCTGCCCCTCGGGGTGTCCGCGGTGACGGTGGGTTTCGGGTTCCTGATCACCCTGGACCGGCCGCCGCTGGACCTGCGCACCTCCTGGATCCTGGTGCCGCTGGCGCAGGCGCTGGTCGGGGTGCCGTTCGTGGTGCGGACCATGCTGCCGGTGCTGCGGGCGGTCGACGGGCGGCTGCGGGAGGCGGCGGCCGTGCTCGGCGCTTCGCCGCTGCGGGTCTGGCGGGAGGTGGACCTGCCGCTCGTACGGCGGGCGGTGCTGATCGCGGCGGGCTTCGCCTTCGCGGTCTCGCTGGGCGAGTTCGGGGCGACGGTGTTCATCGCCCGGCCGGACCACCCGACGCTGCCGGTGGCCGTGGCCCGGCTGCTGGGGCGGGCCGGGGAGATGAACTACGGGCAGGCGATGGCCCTGAGCACGATTCTGATGCTGGTGTGCGCGGTGTCCCTGCTGGTGCTGGAGCGACTGCGACCCGACAAGACCTCGGGAGAGTTCTGATGACCCTGCTCCGGCTCGAAGGGGTGACGGTCCGCTTCGGCGACCGGGCGGTCGTGGACGCGGTGGACCTGGAGGTCGCCGAGCACGAGACCGTCTGTGTGCTGGGGCCGAGCGGCAGCGGCAAGTCCACCCTGCTGCGGGTGGTGGCCGGACTCCAGCAGCCCTCCGCCGGACGGGTACTGCTCGCCGGCGCCGACCAGGCGGGCGTGCCGGTGCACCGGCGGGGGGTGGGCCTGATGTTCCAGGACCACCAACTGTTCCCGCACCGGGACGTCGGCGGGAACGTCGCCTTCGGCCTGCGCGCACGGGGCTCCGCGAAGCCGGAGTACGAGGAGCGGGTGGCGAGCCTGCTGGAGCTGGTCGGGCTCCCCGGGGCGCAGCGCCGGGCGGTGGCCTCGCTGTCGGGCGGCGAGCAGCAACGGGTGGCGCTGGCCCGGGCCCTGGCCCCCTCGCCGAGGCTGCTGATGCTGGACGAGCCGCTGGGCCAGCTGGACCGGGGGCTGCGCGAGCGGCTGGTGGTCGAGCTCCAGGGGCTGTTCTCCCGGCTGGGCACCACCGTGCTGGCCGTCACCCACGACCAGGGCGAGGCCTTCGCCCTGGCCGACCGGGTGGTGGTGATGCGGGACGGGCGGATCGCGCAGGCGGGGACCCCGCTGGAGGTGTGGCAGCGGCCGGCGTCGGAGTTCGTGGCACGGTTCCTCGGCTTCGAGAACGTGGTCCCGGCCACCGTCTCCGGGGGCGCGGCCGCGACCCCGTGGGGGAAGGTCCCCGTACCGGCGGGCTCCCCGGAGGGGGAGCGGCGGCTGCTGGTCCGGCCCGCCGGGGTGGTGCTGAGCGCGGCCGGGCTGGGCTGCGTGGTGGAGTCCCGTACCTTCCGGGGGACGCACGTGGCGCTGCTGCTGCGGCCCGAGGCGGGGCCCGCGCTGGAGGCGGAGTGCGATCTGACCGCCGCGCCGGCCGTGGGGGACCGAGTCGCGGTGGCCTTCACGCCTTCCGAGGTGGTCGTCCTTCCTGCCGCCTAGGCCTGCCGCTCAGGCCTGACGGTCAGGCCGCCCGGATGCCGTCGACGGCGACCGGCAGGTGGCGGGGGCCGCGCAGGACCGCGTTCTGCCGGTAGGGCGGCGGGTCCTCCAGCAGGCGGGGGTTCTCCAGCCGGCGGGCCAGCTCGCTCAGGGCCAGTGCGGCCTCCAGCCGGGCCAGCGGCGCCCCGAAACAGCTGTGGATCCCGCTGCCCAGGCCCAGGTGCTGGACGTCCGGGCGGTCGGGGTCGAAGCGGTCCGGATCCTCGAAGCGCTTCGGGTCGCGGTTCCCGGAGGCCAGGATCAGCCAGAGCGAGGAGCCCTTGGGGATGGTCACCCCGGCCACCTCGATGTCGGCCAGAGTGCTGCGCTGCGGCAGCAGCTGCACCGGCGGCTCGAAGCGCAGCAGCTCCTCCACCATCGGGACCGCCAGGTTCGGCTCGGAGCGCAGCCGCTCCAGGTGCTCCGGGTTGCGCAGCAGGGTGAGCATGCCGTTGGTGATCAGGTTGACGGTGGTCTCGTGGCCGGCGATCAGCAGCAGCGCCGCCGTGCTGAGGACCTCCATCGTGCTCATCGTGCCGTCCGGGCCCTGGCCGGTGGCCAGCTCCGAGAGCATGTCGCCGGTCGGGTTCTTGCGCCGCTCCTCGATCAGCCCGGCCAGGTACATGCCGAGCTCCATCCGGGCGCCCTCCGTCTTCTTGGCGCGTTCGGCGGGGTCGGCGTCGGGATCGGGGTCCAGGCTCGCGGCCAGGGTGTCGGCCCAGACGTGGAAACGGGCCTCGTCCTCGGGCGGCACGCCCAGCAGCCGGCAGATGACCGTCACCGGGAAGGGGTAGGAGAACTCCTCCACCAGGTCGATCCGGGCCGGGTCGCCCTTCGCGGCGATCGTGTCGATCAGCCCGGTGACGATGCCGCCGAGCTCGCCGCGCATCTGTTCCACCCGGCGCGGGGAGTGCGGCGGTCCGAAGGGGCGGTTGGTCATGCGGCGCAGCCGGTCGTGGTCGGGCGGGTCCAGCTTCAGGAAGGACGGCGGCAGGACGTCCGACCCGCCCTCCTCCGCCTGGTTCAGCGGGTCGCCGGCCGTCGCCGTCAGGTTGCGGGAGTCGGAGCTGATGCGCGGGTCGTGCAGCAGGCCCTTGATCTCGTGGTAGGTGCTGATGACGTACGGGCCGTCGCCGTCGTGGAACACCGGGGTCGCACGGAGCTCCTGGTACAGCGGGTAAGGGTTGGCGCGGCTGGAGTAGTCGAGGATCTGCCGCAGGATGCCTTGGGTCATGAGGGGTCCTCGTGCTCGTGCTCAGTTGTGCGCCGGAGTGAAGGTCATCCGCCGGTCCGCCGGAGAGTGACCGCTCAGCGTGATGGTCGGGCCGTGCGTGGGCACCGAGGGGTCGGGGAAGTCCGCGGGCAGCGGACGTTCGCCCTCCGGCCTGCGGTCCACTGTCGGGTAGGGCGGCGGGAACGGCGCGGTCTGCTCGATCTGCTGCTCGTAGAAGTCCAGCCAGCGGCACTGGTCGAAGGTGACGGCCCCGATGACGCGGCCCTGGTAGCCGTACACGCCGACGAAGCGGCGTTCGGCCCGCGAACCCTGGGTGATCATGATCTCCGTGCCCATCGAGGGGACCCCGACCGACTTGATGTTCACGCCGAACTGGGAGGACCAGAACGCCGGGACCCACAGGTGGGGCCTGCGTTCGGCGCTCGTGCTGAGCATGTTGTGCGCGGCGGTCTCGGCCTGGGCCACGGCGTTTCCCCAGTGCTCCAGGGACAGGAACTGGTAGCCGAACAGGGCGTGCGGGGAGCGGGCGACGTCGCCGGCCACGTAGATGTCGTCGGTGACGATGCCCATGATGTCGAAGGCCCGGCAGCCCGCGTCGCAGGCGATGCCGCGCGGACCCGCGCCGAGCCCGGAACCGGCGAGCCATTCGGTGTTGCGCTGGGCGCCGAGTGAGACGACCACCACCTCCGCCTCCAGCGTGGTGCCGTCGGACAGGTGCGCGGCGCGGACCCGCCCGGAGGAGTCGCCCTCCAGGGCCGTCACCATGATCCCGGTGCGCAGGTCGACCCCGTTCTCGCGGTGCATGTCGGCCGCCACGGCTCCGACCACCCCGCCGAGCGCGCCGACCAGCGGGGCGTCCGCGCGTTCGGCCACGGTGACGGCGAGGCCGCGCTCCCGGCAGGCGGAGGCGATCTCGGACCCCGTGAACCCGGCGCCGATCACCAGGACCCGGCCCGGCCCGGCCGCGAGGGCGCGTTCCAGGGCCGCCGCGTCACCGCGGGTGCGCAGCACGAAGACGCCGTCCAGGGCGGCCTCTTCGGGGTTCGGCCAGGGCCGGGCGCGCACCCCGGTGGCGATCAGCAGCCGGTCGTACTCCACCTCGTCGCCGTCGGCCATCCGGACCCGGCTGGCCGCCATGTCCAGGCCGGCGGCGGGTACCCCGAGGCGCCACTTCGCGTCGATGTCCCGGCGGCGCGGCAGGGCCGTCCCGTCGGCGGTCGCCATGCCCAGCAGGACCTGCTTGGACAGGGGCGGGCGGTCGTACGGCTCGTGGGGTTCGTCGCCGATCATCGTCAGCTCACCCGCGAAGCCCTTCTCGCGCATCTTCTCGGCGGCCCGCAGGCCGGCCAGGGAAGCGCCCACGACGACGATGCGGCCCTCGCGCTTGAGCCGCTCCAGGGCTCCGTCACTGTTCACCGCTGGCCTCCGGGGCTTGGAGGGACCCGTTCATGGCGTCCAGGAGGATGGCCCGGACGGGGCAGGCGTGGGCGGCGCGCACCACGTTGTCGTGCTGGTCGTCGGGGGCCTGCGGGTTGTAGAGCAGTGACTCGTCGCCGTGCATGGCGAAGACGTCGGGTGCGAGGAACGCGCACTGCGCGTACCCCTGACAGCGGTTCAGGTCGACGACGAGCCTCATGAGGCATCAGCCTTTCCATGCCCTGATGACCCCCGCACTGCCCCCGAGG
>NZ_JZWV01000555.1 GCF_000966975.1 Streptomyces katrae
GTGCGGTACCGGCCGGGCGGGGCTGTCGGTGGGGCGCCGTACCGTGGAGGCGTGGAGAGCACCGAGCGGCCCCGCGGGCCGCACCTCGAATGGACCGTCCTCCCCAGCGAGATCGGTCCCCTGCTCCTGGCCGCGACCCCCGAGGGCCTGGTCCGGGTGGAGTTCCATGCCGGGCCGGACCGGGCCGGCCGGATGATCGGCGCGCTGGTCTCCCGGCTCGGCGCCGAAGCCTGGCGGCCGGAGCCGGGCCGGGAGGTGCTGCTGGCCGAGCCGATACGCCAGCTGAAGGCGTACTTCGCCGGTACCCTGCGCCGCTTCGACCTGCCGCTGGACTGGCGGCTCAGTTCCGGGTTCAACCGCCAGGTACTGCTGGAGCTCGACCGCTCGGTGCCCTACGGCTCGGTGGTCGGGTACGGGGAGCTGGCCGCCCGGGTCGGGCAGCCGGGGGCGGCCCAGGCCGTGGGCAACGCCATGGGTTCGAACCCGCTGCCGCTGGTGGTGGCCTGCCACCGCGTGGTGGAGAACGACGGCGGCATCGGGGGCTTCGGCGGCGGGGTGGAGACCAAGCGGACCCTGCTCGCCCTGGAGGGGGTCCTCCCCCAGCCGCTGTTCTAGGGCGTCCCTTCCGGGGGCCGACGGTCCGCCCTTACCCGGTTCCCCCCGGCCGTAAGGGGTGGGACACTGCCGCGGTGACTACTGCTGCCGCCTGCGGCCCCACCGCGTCCCGTCCCGCCCCGGACGTCCCGCCCGCGCGCCCGCGACGGGGGTGTCCGGCGTGACCGCCTCCCCCGAGACCCCGCCCGCAGCCTCCACCGACGCCCCCGCGGCCGCGGCGGGGGTGACCGCCGCCGAGCTGCCGCGCATCCAGCGCCGGATCTCCGCCGTGCTGATGGCCGGCCAGATGCTGGGCGGCCTGGGCGTGCCCATCAGCATCGCCCTGGCCCCCGTACTGGCCACGGAGATCAGCGGCACGGAGGCCCTGTCCGGGTTCGCGTCCACCGCCGCGGTGATCGGCACCGCCCTGGTCTCCCTGCCGCTCGCCGCCCTGACCACCGCGCGCGGGCGCCGGGCCGGGCTGCTGGCCGGGTACGCGATCGGCACGGCCGGGGCGGCCCTGGTCGTCCTCGCCGCCTCGGTGAAGAGCTTCCCGCTGCTCATGCTCGGCATGGCCGCCTTCGGCGCCGCCTCCTCCGCCAACCTCCAGGCCCGTTTCGCCGCCGCCGACCTCGCCGCCCCGGACCGGCGGGCCCGGGCGATCTCGGTGGTCGTCTGGGCCTCCACCATCGGCGCGGTGCTCGGCCCGAACCTCTCCGCCCCGGCCAGCGACAGCTTCGCCGGCACCTCCATACCCCAGACGGCGGGGCCCTTCGTGTGGGCGGCCGCCGTCTTCGTGCTCACCGGCACCCTGCTCGGCGTACTGCTGCGGCCGGACCCCCTGCTGACCGCCCGGGCGCTGGCCGGGCCCGGGGAGGAATCCCGTCAGGGCCGCTCGCTGCGCGCCGGTCTGGCCGCCGTCAAGGCCTCGCCCCGGGCCCGGCTCGCGCTGCTCACCGTCGCCGTGTCGCACACCACCATGTCTCGATCATGGTGATGACCCCGGTCGACCTCGGTCACCACGGCACCGGCCTCAAGCTGGTCGGGCTGGTGATCAGCGGGCACATCGCGGGCATGTTCGCCTTCTCGCCCGTCATGGGCTGGCTCGCCGACCGGCTCGGCCGGTTCTCCGTGATCGGCCTGGCGGCCGGGCTGCTCTCGGTCGCCGCCCTGCTCGCCGGCACGGCCGCCGGGAACCACGCGCAGAGCGCGGCCGGCCTCTTCCTGCTCGGCCTCGGCTGGTCCGCGGGCATGGTCTCCGGCTCGGCGCTGCTGACCGACTCGGTGCCGCAGCCCGCGCGGGCCGCCGTACAGGGCCTGAGCGACCTCACCATGAACGCGGCGGCGGGTCTGGGCGGCGCGGCCGCCGGCCTGGTGATGTCCCAGGCCGGCTACGGCTGGCTCAACGCCATCGGCGCCTCGTTGCTGCTGCCGATGGCCGGGCTGGCCCTGTTCACGGCCCGGCGGCACCCGGTGCCCGCCTGACGGCGGGGAGCCGTCAGAGGTTGATGTGGTAGGCCTTGCGCAGCGTCTCGTGGACCGTCCAGGTGGTCTTGTCCCCCTCGCGCAGCACGCAGGCGGAGCCGGGGCCCACCTCGAGCGTCGCGCCGCCCTCGACCTCGACGGTGGCGCGGCCGCTGACCACCACGAACAGCTCGTCGGCCTCGGTGTCGGTGACCACGCCGGGGGTGATCTGCCAGATGCCGCGGATCTGGGAACCGTCCGCGGACTCCCAGAGCACCTTGCCCGTCACCACCGGCGTGCCGGAGACGATCTGTGCGGGGTCGAGGTCCTCGGCCTCCAGTTCGCTGTCGGGGAGGTCCGCGACGGAGACGGCGAAGGAGGCGGGGGCGCTGTGGTCACTGGTGCTCATGGTGCGCCAGCCTAGGGCGGCCGCACCGGCCGCGGGGTGATCAGAGCGTCCAGCGCGGGCGCGGCGCACACGTCACTCCGTCGAGCCGCGGGGGGCGGCTTCACGCCGTCGTGGGGAGGGGCGCGTTTGGGGGCGCGCATCGCGTGCCATGGATGGGGACATGCCACAGCACGCAGCATCCGAGGTCCCGGTCCTGTCGGAAGAGGTGCGCGAGGCGCTCGCCGCGCGCAGGCCCGTCGTCGCCCTGGAGTCGACGATCCTCGCCCACGGCCTGCCCCGGCCCCGCAATCTGGCGGTGGGCCTGGAACTGGAGGAGCTCGTCAGGGCGGAGGGAGCGGTCCCGGCGACGGTCGCGGTGGTCGACGGGGTGGCGTACGCCGGGCTGGACAAGGCCCGCCTGGAGCGGATCGCGGCGGGCGAGGGGGTGCGCAAGCTCGGCCACCGCGACCTGGCCCCGGCCCTGGCGGCGGGGGCCACGGGCGCGACGACGGTCTCGGCCACGGCCTTCCTGGCCGCGCGGGCCGGCCTGCGGGTCTTCGCCACGGGCGGGCTGGGCGGCGTGCACCGGGAGTTCGCGCAGACGCAGGACGAGTCGGCCGACCTGTCGCTGCTGGCACGGACCCGGATCACGGTGGTGTGCGCCGGGGTGAAGTCGATCCTGGACGTACCCGCCACGCTCCAGCGGCTGGAGACGCTCGGCGTCGGGGTGGTGGGCTACCGGACGCGTACGTTCCCGGGGTTCTACCTGGCGGACTCGGGCGAGCCGGTCGACTGGACGGTGGAGCGGCCGCAGGAGGTGGCGGAGATGATGGCCGCCCAGGACGCCCTGGCCGGGCCGGAATCGGCCCTGGTGGTGGCCAACCCGGTGGCCGCCGCCGAACAGCTGGATCCCGGGCTCCACGACCGCGTCCTGGCGCAGGCCCTGGCCGAATGCCGGGAGCGCGGGATCACGGGGCAGGCGGTGACACCGTTCCTGCTGGGGTTCCTGGTACGGGCGACGGGCGGGGCCTCGCTGGAGGCGAACCTGGCGGCGGTACGGGGCAACGTACGGCTCGGGGCCCGGATCGCTGGGGCGTGGGCGGCCCGGGCGTGACCGGTACGGGGGCTGCGGCGGCGGAGGCTGGGGCGGTCGGGGCCGAGGCGCCGGGGACGGGGGTCAGGGCGCTGAGGTCCAGGGCACTGGAGGCGGGGCCGCCGGACGCCGGGGCCGGGACGCCGGGGGCGCTGGTGGTCGTCGGGGACGTGGTCACGGACGTGGTGGCGGTGCACCGGGAGCCGCTCGCCCCGGCCACCGACACCGCCGCCCGGATCCGCACCCTGCCCGGCGGAGCTGGCGCCAACGCGGCCTGTTGGGCGGCCCGTACGGGCACCGCCGAGGTACGGCTGCTGGCACGGGTGGGCTGCGAGTCGGCGCGCTGGCACGAGCGGGCGCTGGTCGACGCGGGGGTGCGGCCCCGGCTGGTGGTGGACCCGGCCGAGCCGACCGGGACGGTGGTGGCGCTGGTCGGGGCGGACGCGGAGCGGACGTTCCTGACCGACAGCGGGGCCTCCCTGCGGCTGTGCCCCGCCGACTGGGCGCCCGCCCTGCTGGACGGGGCCGCCCACCTCCACCTGTCCGGCTACCTGTTCTTCGCCGAGCCCAGCCGGGAGCTGGCCCTGGTGGCGCTGCGGGCCGCGCGCACGCGCGGGGTCCCGGTCAGCGTGGATCCCGCGTCGGCGGGGTTCCTGGCCGGGCTGGGTCCCGAGGCCTTCCTGTCGGCGGTGGCGGGGGTCTCCGTACTCCTCCCGAACGAGGACGAGGCCCGGCTGCTGGCCGGGGTCCGGGACACGGCCCGGGCGGCGGAGTCGCTCAGCCGGCGGTTTCCGCTGGTGGTGGTGACCCGGGGCACGGGCGGGGCGCTCGTCGCCGAGGGCGGCCGGATCACCGCCGAGGTCGAGGCGGAGCCGGCGGACGCGGTGGACACCACCGGCGCGGGTGACGCCTTCACCGGCGGCTTCCTGGCGGCCCGCCTCTCGGGCGCCGCCCCGGCGGCCTCGGCCCGCGCGGGCTGCCGCGCCGCGGCCCGTGCGATAACCCGCCTGGGCGGCCGCCCCTGACCCCCCTTCCGGTGAACCCCTTACCGGGCCCGGATCCCGGTCCAGGCGGGGTGGCGGGGGTCGTCCGCGCGGACGAGGGCGTCCGCCGTCGACGCCGGGTCCGTCTCCCGCGCGTAGCGGGCGAACGCCGGCAGGGTCCAGTGGTCGGAGGGGGGCGTGCGCCGGGCCAGGGCGCCCGCCGAGAGACTGATGTGCACGCTCAGGTCGAAGGGGAACCAGTGGCCCAGCAGCAGCGGGCCGTGCACGATCAGGACGCCGCCCGTCGGCAGCTGGGTGTACGGGCTGCGGGTGGCGCGGTCGGTCACCGGGTCCCACAGGTCCGGCAGGACGCGCCCGCTGCCGCCGGGGTCCGTCGGCGCGAAGACCTCCCGCCACAGCGCGCCCGTGTCGTACCAGCCGCCGAGGTAGGCGTCCACGTCCTCCCGTCCGAACTCGAACCGCAGCGACGCCGGGCGCAGGAACCCCCCGGCCGCCACCACCAGCGCGGAACGCCCGCGCTGTCGCAGGGCGTCGGCCAGTTCGCCCGCCAGGACCCCGGTGTCGGCGGCCGGCGCGCCGTCGATGCCCACGCGCCGCCAGGGGCCGCCCTCGGCGGACGGCGCGTCGAGGTGGCCGGCGAGCCGCTCGGCCATCCGCTGCCAGGTGATCGCTTCCAGCTTCACGAACCCATTGTCAGTGGTCGCCCTTAGCGTTTTTCACGAGGGATCACCGGTGAACAGGAGCCGGCGGCCCGACTCTTGGGGAGGGGTCTGTCATGGCTCGGGAGACGACGTACCTGGAGCTGTCGCAGGAGGACGGCGCGGCGCACAAGTTCTACGAGGTGACCCTCGACGGCCTCACCGTCTCCGTGCGCTACGGCCGCATCGGCGCGGCCGGGCAGCTGCAGAGCTCGTCGTTCCCGACGGCGGAGAAGGCCCGGGCGGCCGCGGCCAAGAAGATCGGCGAGAAGGTCCGCAAGGGGTACGCGCCGGCGGTGCGGGGGGCGCGTGCCGCGCGGGCGGTGACCCGCCGGCAGGTGACCTCGGCGCCGTCGACGGCCCGTGCGGTGGCGCCGGTGCTGTGGCGCTTCCGCACCGGCTCCGCGGCCTTCGGCATCCATGTGGACGAGGACCGCTGCTGGGTGGGCAACCAGGCGGGCGACGTCTACACGGTGAGCCACGGCGGCGAGGTGCTCGCCCGGTACTCGCTGCCGGACGGGGTGAAGTGCCTGGTCGCGGACGAGTTCTGGATCTATGCGGGCTGCGATGACGGCACGGTGTACGACCTGTCGTCCAAGGTGCCGTTCGGGGCGTACGGCATAGCCGCGGACGTGGACATCTACTGGCTCGACATCCACGAGGGCGTGCTCAACGTCTCGGACGCGAACGGCGGCCTGACGGTCATCGACCACGAGGACGAGCACCAGTGGTCGCGCAAGTCCGCAGGCGGCGGCGCCTGGATGGTCCGGGCGGACGAGCGGGCGGTGTACCACGGGCACAGCGGCGGGGTGACGGCCTACGCGGCGGACGGCACGGGCCAGTTGTGGCACACCAGGACGCCGGGCGGGGTGCTGTTCGGCTGGCAGGAGCAGGACGCGGTGTACGCGGGCACGGTGCGCAACACCGTGCAGCGCCTGTCGAAGGCGACGGGCGCGGTCGAGGCCTCGTACCCGTGCGACGCGGCGGTGTACTCGTGCGCGAGCTCTCCGGACGGGCGGCACGTGTTCGCCGGTGACTCCTCGTCCTCGGTGTACTGCTTCGACGCCGACGGGCGGCGGCTGTGGAAGCTGGGCACCGGCAGCGGGTCGGCGCTGTCGATGCAGTACCTGGACGAGCGGCTCTACCTGGTCACCACGGACGGCTCGCTGGTGTGCGTTGACGCGAGCGAGGCGGCGATCGCGGCGGCCCAGCGGGGTTCCGTGCCGACGGCGGTGGACGTGAAGTCGGCCGCGGCGCTTCCGGTGTTCACCCCCGCGGCCTCGGCCGCGGCGGTGGCGACGGTGTCGGTGGCGTCGGTGCCGTCGGGCGGTGTGGTGGTCGAGTGCGTCCAGGTGGGCGGGCGGGTGCGGGTGCAGGTGGTGTCGGACGGTTTCCAGCCCGGCTGGAACGTGCAGTTCCCGAGGGGGATACGGGAGGCCGGGGCCCGGTACGTGGTGGACGGTCTGCATGCGGCGGCCGGCGGCTTCTACCGGGTGCGGGGCGAGATACGCCGGCTGGTCTGACCGGGGGCCCGGGCCTGCCGGGACCGGGGGCCGCTGTGGCCCGTGCGGGTGGTGCCGTGGTGGACGGGGGTCTCCACGGCGGCGCTCGGGGCGGGTCAGGGCGTGTGGTCCGGGCAGCCGCAGGGGGTGGCGGCGAGCGGGGCGGGGGCGGGGACGGCCCAGGGGTCGTCGTCGGCGAGTGCGCAGGTGATGTGGAGGACGACGGGGGCGGCCCCGAGGTTGCGGCCGAGGTGGACGTGGTCGTGGCCCTCGGGTTCGACGAAGGTGGCCCCGGCGGGGTGGACCTCGACGGTGCCGTCGTCCAGGATCCGGGTGAGGGTCCCGGCGGTGACGACCGCCATGAGCGGTACGAGGTGGTAGTGCCAGCCCGTGCAGCCGCCGGGGGGTATGACGACCTCCCGGCCCGAGAGGCCCGCGGGGACCCTCGTTCCCGGGCGTCTCTCCGTCGTCGCCTGCCGTCCGCCCATGTGCTCTCCTCACGCCGGCTCACCGCGGCCCGTACCGGCTCACGCTAGGCAGAGCTCATGAGGTTCGGACAGATTTTCTGCATAGCCAATAACCCACCCCTGCAAGGTGATAGGGGCGCCGGTCGGCGGTATCACAACGGCATGAGTCTCGTCGTCTTCGAGTCACAGAAGCCGATCCACTGTGCCGAGTGCCGGCGCGGTCCCCTGCGGCACCTCGTCCGCGAGTCCGGGGTGCCGCGCTGCCTGGACTGCGCCGACCTCGGGCACCTGGTGTACCTGCCGCGCGGCAACGCGGCGCTCACCCGCAGGGCGCGGGAGGCCAGTTCGCTTTCGGCCGTCGTGGTGCGCCGGCACCGGGGGCGCCGGCGCTACGAGCGTCAGGGGCTGCTGGTCGAGGACGCGGCCCTGGCCCGCGCCGAGCGCGCCTGCCTCGCGGACGCCGACGCCCGGGCCCGGCGCCGGGAGCGCGACCGGCTGCGACGGGCCGCCGAGGACGTCCGGTTCACGGCCGCCTTCGCCGCCGAGATACTCCGGCTGTTCCCCGGCTGCCCGCCCGAGCGGGCGCGGGCGATCGCCTCGCACGCCTCGGTGCGCGGCAGCGGCCGTGTCGGCCGCACCGCGGCCGGCCGGGCCCTGGACGAGCAGGCGGTGTCGATGGCGGTCCGGGCGGCCGTGCGCCACACCGACACCGAGTACGACGCGCTGCTGATGGCGGGGGTCCACCGGTTCGAGGCCCGCGCCCGGCTGGCGGCGCGGATCGACGCGATCCTCGACGGCTGGCGTGCGGGGCCCGTCAGCTGACGCGGAAACGGCGGTACAGCAGCGCCCCGCCGAGGAGCAGCGCGCCGCTGCCGGGCAGCAGGTAGCCGAGCCCGTCGGAGCCGGTGTGGGCGAGGGCCGCCGGGCCGCCGGGCGGCAGGGACGGGGCCGGGGCCGCGGGCGGGGTGACGGGCCGCCGGCTGACCGGCGGCAGCTGGGGCGGCTGCCCGTCGGTGGGGGTCTCGGCGTTGACGGAGGTGTTCCCGTGGGAGGCGTTGCCGGCGCCGACGACGCTCACCGAGTTCCCGCTGACGTTCAGCGGGAGGTCGACGGGGAGCTGGATGCCGTTGCCGGACAGCACCCCCGGAGAATCCTTTCCGCCCCCTTCCGCTGCGGCCCCTCCCCCTTGGCCGGCCCCGGGTTTCGACGGATGGGAGGGCCTCGGACCGGGATTCCCGCCGTCCGGGGACGCGTTGCCGCAACGGTTGCCCGCGGCGGGGTTGAGCACGCCGGCCACGCTCACGGTGTTGCCGCACACGTTCACCGGGACGTGGACCGGCAGCTGCACCAGGTTCCCCGAGAGCAGCCCCGGCGAACGGTCGGCGCCGCCGTCCGCGTCGGCGTCGGCGTGGGCCAGGCCGCCCACTCCCGCCACCGCCAGTCCGCCACCCGCGAGCATCGCCGCGATCAAGCCATTCCGACGACTGTGACGCATCAGCATGTCCTGCCTTCCGGAGGGTTTCAGGGGCGTGGAGCCCGTACCGGAGACAACGCGGTGGACCCGTTCGGGTTATAGAGCCGGTAGGCATTTCACTCCATCGTGTACTGGGTAGTGCCTACTTCATGACTGAACGACCGCTGCTTCTGCTGGACGTGGACGGCCCGCTCAACCCCTTCCGGTCCCTCTCCGCGGGCCTGCGCGGCTACACCAGCCACCGCATGCGCCCGGACGTCTGGCTGTCCTACCGCGACCCGGAATCCCGCCGGGCCCGCCGCGGCGTGCGGGTGCGCCTGCACCCCTCGCACGGCGCCCGCCTGCTGGCCCTGCCTTTCGAGATCGCCTGGGCCACCGCCTGGACGCACCAGGCCAACACCCTGATCGCCCCGCACATCGGGCTGCCTGCGGATCTGCCCGTGGTCGACTGGCCGGAGCTCTTCGCCCGCGACCCGGACGGGCTCTCCTGGAAGACCCGCCACCTCCTCGACTGGGCGGCGGGGCGGCCGTTCGCCTGGGTCGACGACATGATCACCCCGCAGGACCGGGCCTGGGTCCGTGAGCACCACCCGGCCCCGGCCCTCCTGCTGCGCGTCCTGCCCCGCCACGGCCTGCGCGACCGGGACTTCGCCGCCCTGTCCTCCTGGGCGGCCGAACTCAGCCCCGCAGGGCGGTGACCGGGTCCGGGGAGGGCCGGCCCGTGGGCCACCAGTCGTCCGTCCCCGGACGGGACTCGTACGCGTACCAGAGGCCCTCGCGGCCCAGCCGGAGCTGGCGGGTGCGGTCCGTGAGCCGGTTGCGGCCGGGGCGGAAGGAGCCCAGGCCGGCGGCGAGCAGGAGGGGGCGGGCCCGGTCGAAGGGGCCGGCCGGCGGGTCCCACGGCTCGTCGAGGACGGTCAGGGCGGGCAGGCCGCCCTGCCGCCAGGCGGCGGCGGCCCGGGCCAGGTCGGTGGTGGTCCGCCCGGTGGCCCGCGCCAGGTCGCGGTAGAGGGCGCGGGCTGCGCCGGTGAGACCGGCCGTGGGATGTGCGGAGGCCAGCCGGACGGCGTCCTGCCACAGGCCCAGCCCGCCGATCGGGTCCTCGCCCGTGGTGAGCAGGGTCAGGGCGCGGGCCGCGGCGTCGCCGGCGAGCTGCTCCAGCGCCAGCGGGTCCGGGGCCGCCGGGTCGGACGGGTACGCGGGCGGCGCTCCCGCCACGGCGGGAGCGGCGAGCGGTGCGGGCAGCGGGGGCAGCACCGTGCGGGCCAGCGCGGCGCGGGCCGGGACGCCGGGGAAGTCCGCTGCGGCGTCGGGCTGTTCACGCGCGGCGTGGGCGGCGTTGCGCCGGGCCAGGTCCTCCAGGAGCTCCCGCTCGCCCCGGCCGCGCAGCAGCAGCAGGACGAACGGGTCGCTGTCCAGGAGTCGGGCGGCCCGGTAGCAGAGGGCCGCGGCGTGCTTGCAGGGCGGTCTGGCCGGGTCCGGGCAGGAGCAGCGCGCCCCGAGTTCACCCGGGCCGGGCAGGAGCCGCCCGGCGAGGGACTGCGGGACCTCCCGCTCCAGCAGTGCCGCCAGCGCGGCGGGATCCGCCGCCACCGCCTCCAGCACCTCGGTCCACTCGGCGTCGTCGAAGGCGGACAGGGCCAGCTCGGTGCGGTAGGGGCGGGCCCGGCTGCCCCGGACGTAGGCCACGATCCGGCCGGGGGTGACCGTCACCGCGTCGACGTGCCCCTCGCTGGCGTAGGCACGGCCGCGGGCGAGGCGGGCCGCGTCCGGTGCGCGTTCCTCCAGTGCGCGCACCCAGGCCCGGCCCCACCAGGTCACGGCCTCCAGCCCGGCGGGCACGGTCTCGAAGGTGCGGCGGCGGTCGTCCCGCGCGGTGATCATGCGGGCCTCCGCAGGGAGACGAGGTCGGCCAGCTCGCGGTCGGTGAGCTCGGTCAGCGCGGACTCGCCCGAGCCCAGGACGGCGTCGGCGAGGGCGCGTTTGGCTTCGAGGAGTTCGGCGATGCGGTCCTCGACGGTGCCTTCGGCGATGATCCGGTGGACCTGGACGGGCTGGGTCTGGCCGATGCGGTAGGCGCGGTCGGTGGCCTGTTCCTCGACCGCGGGGTTCCACCAGCGGTCGTAGTGGATGACGTGCCCGGCGCGGGTGAGGTTGAGGCCGGTCCCGGCGGCCTTGAGGGAGAGCAGGAAGACGGGCACGGCGCCGGACTGGAAGCGGTCGACCAGTTCCTCGCGGCGGGGCACGGGCGTGCCGCCGTGGAGGAGCTGGGTGGGGACGCCGCGGGCGGCGAGGTGACGTTCGAGGATGCGGGCCATGGTCACGTACTGGGTGAAGACCAGGACCGAGCCGCCCTCGGCCAGGATGGTGTCCAGCAGCTCGTCGAGCAGGGCGAGTTTGCCCGAGCGGTGCGGGATGCGCGGATCGGCCTCCCGCAGGTACTGCGCCGGGTGGTTGCAGATCTGCTTGAGCGAGGCCAGCAGCTTCATGATCATGCCGCGTCGCTCGATGCCCTCGCTCCCCTCGATCACGGCCATCGCCTCCTCCACCGCCGCCTGGTAGAGCGAGACCTGTTCCCGGGTCAGCGACACCGGATGGTCGGTCTCGGTCTTCGGGGGCAGCTCGGGCGCGATCCCGGGGTCGGACTTCCTGCGGCGCAGCAGGAACGGCCGTACCAGCGCCGCCAGCCGGGCGACGGCCGCCTCGTTGCCCCCGTCCTCCTCCTGCTGGTGCTCCACCGGGCGGGCGTGCCGGGCGCGGAAGGTGGTGAGCGGGCCCAGCAGCCCGGGCGTGGTCCAGTCGAGCAGCGCCCACAGCTCGGAGAGGTTGTTCTCCACCGGGGTGCCGGTCAGCGCCACCCGCGCCGGGGCCGGGATCGTGCGCAGCGCCTTCGCGGTCGCCGAATGCGGGTTCTTCACGTGCTGTGCCTCATCGGCGACGACCAGACCCCAGCCGTGGGCGGCCAGCCGGGCGGCCGAGGCCCGCATCGTCCCGTACGTGGTGAGGACGAAGCCGCCGGCGAGGGGGTCGAGGGTGCGGTCGCCGCCGTGGAAGCGGCGCACCGGCGTACCCGGGGCGAACTTCTCGATCTCCCGCTGCCAGTTCCCCAGCAGCGACGCCGGACACACCACCAGGGTCGGCTCCGGCCGGGCCCGGTGCAGGTGCAGCGCGATCAGCGTGACCGTCTTGCCCAGGCCCATGTCATCGGCCAGGCAGCCCCCGAGCCCCAGCGAGGTCATCAGGTCCAGCCAGGCCAGACCCCGCAGCTGGTAGTCCCGCAGGGTGGCCTTCAGCCCCGCCGGGGCCGCCATCGGCTCCCACTCGCCCGTCAGCCTGTCCCGCAGCGCCGCCAGCGCGCCCACCGGGACGGCCTCCACCGGCTCTCCGTCGACCTCGGCCGTCCCCGTCAGTACGGTGGCCAGCGCGTCCACCGGGTCCAGCAGCCCCAGCTCCCGCTTGCGCGCCTTGCGCACCAGCTCCGGATCGACCCGCACCCACTGGTCACGCAGCCGCACCACGGGCCGGTGGGCCTGGGCGAGGGCGTCCATCTCCGAGGGGGTGAGCCGGTCCCCGCCGAGCGCGAGCTCCCAGGAGAACGCGAACAGCCCGGCGGCGTCGAAGAACGCGGTGCCGTCGGTGGCGGAGCCGGGCGCGGCCTGCCGGACGACGGCGGTCGCGGTGAGGGTACGGGCCAGCTCGCGCGGCCAGTGCACCACGACGCCGGCCCCCTCCAGCCGGGTCGCGGCGGCCCCCAGCAGGTCTTCGAGCTCCGGGTCGGACAGGGCGAGGGCGTCGGGCACGGGCTGGTCGAGCAGGCGCAGCAGCGGCGGCCAGACCCGGCCGGCCCGGCGCAGCGCGAGCACGGCGTCGATCCGGGCGCGCGGCCCGAACCCGGCCGCGGCGGCCCCGGCCCACAGCAGCCCCGCGTCCGTCACCAGGGTCGGGTCGGCGAGGCTGTGCACCTGGACCACGGCGGCTCCGGCGCGGCGGACGTCCTCCGGCTCGGCCTCGTCGAAGAGCCGGAAGGCGGACAGGTCGAGCCGCAGGGAGATCCCCACCCCGGCGTCGGCGCCGGCTGCGACCTGCGCGGCCCACTCCTGTATCCCGGGCACGGGCTGCGGCTCCGCCGCGGCGAACGGCAGCCCGGCGGCGAACGGCGCGGCCGGGGTGCGGGGCAGGGTGTCGGCGACGGCGTCGAGGAACGCCCGGACCAGGGCCTGTGGTTCGGGCAGCGCCAGCGGGCGGCGCCCCGGGAGCGGGGTCGCGTAGCCCTCGTAGGGGAGGGCGGCGGCGACGGCACGCAGATGGCCGATGTCATCGGCGTCGAGCGGCCCGGCCCGCCAGGCGTCGACGCCCCCGGGGGTGAGCCCGGGCAGCAGACGGCCGCGGGCCGCGAGCACCAGGGCCTGCACGGCGGCGGTGCCCCAGGCACGGGTGGCGGGATGGGCGGCGGGGCTGCGGACGGCCCGGCTCAGCAGGGGCAGGGCCTCGGCCACGGACAGGGTCACGGCCGGCACGGTGCGGGTACGGACCCCGGAGCCGTGCGGCCTCACCACCTGGAGCGGGTGCGGGGTACCGGCGCCCTCGGGGAGCGGCTCCCCCTCGGGGTCCCAGAAGGCCACCCGCCCCTCGCGGGGCACGGCCGCGGGGACGAAGACCGCGGCTCGGCGGAGCAGTGGCTGCGGCTGCGTGGTCACGGGGGTCCCCCTCCCTGGTGTTCGGCTCCGCCCGGTCGTGGGAGGTCTGCTACCGCCGAGTCTAGGTGCGCCCACTGACAATGCCGCTGAGCTGCGCATACGTGGGGGCCCGGCCGGCGGCCGCCGGTACTGCCGCTCGAAGCGGGCCCCGGCCGCGGCTGCGCCTGCTGCGCGCAGCTGCTCCCCCACCCGCCCTTCCACCGTTCCCCGGGCTCCGCCCGGACCCTCCCGGGGCTCCGCCCCCAGACTCTCTCCCGGCTACCGCCGGGAGGTGCCCCCGG
>NZ_JZWV01000556.1 GCF_000966975.1 Streptomyces katrae
GCCCCCGGCGCCTCAAACGCCGGCGGGGCTGGGTTCGAGCCGCGCGTGGGACCATGGAGCTGAGGTCTCCGTCAGGGGGAGGCGATGGTCATGCGTACCGGGAACGAGCCACTGACCGCCCGCAGCCCGCTGCGGCTGCGGTTCTGGCTCAGCCTGTGGGGGCTGGTCTGGGCGGCCGGCGGCGCGGCGGTGTTCTCGCTGGCCGAGCGGCCCGGCTGGGCCGCGGCCTGCGCGGCGGTGGTGGTGCTGGCGGCCGTGGACCTGGGCGTGGTGGTGCACCACATCCACCAGGGCCCGCACTACCAGCCGGGCCCGGACATCCCCCCGTACGAACCCCCGCGCAGCCGCTGACGGCCGGAACCGCCCACCAGGACGGCGGACGGCGGGGCGCCGGCACGGCCCGGCCCCGCCGGAACCCGCGGTCCCGGCCCCGGCGGAACCGGCCTTTCGGGGCGGCCAGGGCCGGCCGGGCGGATCCGTCAGCCCTCGAAGCGGGCCGCCGCCAGGTACTCCGGCTGCGGGTCGAGGGCGGCGGCGAGCCGGAAGTGCCGGCGGGCCTGCTCGTGCCGGCCGGAGCGCTGGTGGGTGCGGGCCAGGGCGAAGTGGGCGAAGGCGTTGTCCGGCTCCCGCTCCAGGACCAGCTCGAACTCCAGCTGTGCGGGCCGCAGCTGGGCCGCCGCGAAGAAGGCCCGGGCGCGCAACAGCCGGGCCGCGGTGTTCTCGGGGTGGGCGGCTATGACGGAGTCGAGCAGCCGGACCGCGCCGCGCGGGTCCCGGGCCTCGAGGAGCTGCTCGGCGGCCCGGTAGTCGATGACGTGCGTCTCGGGACTCGGGGGGCCGACAGGCTCCCTCGGGGGCGGCGGCGTGGGCGTGGTGTCGGGCACGGTATGTCTCCTTCCCTCTGCGCACGCCCTCAACGCGCGTCCACGCCAAGGTTGTTCCCCGTGACACACCGGCTGCGCTCCGCTACGGCCCGGGCCCCACGCGGACCGGACGCCGCCCCCACGAGCACCCGCTCCCGGCGCGCCGTGCCCCCGGCCGGCCGGCACGGTGACCGACTTCGCAGCACCGCGGAGCCGACGGCCG
>NZ_JZWV01000557.1 GCF_000966975.1 Streptomyces katrae
GAGCCGGCGGCGGGGAGCCACATTCGCCACAGGCGCCGCCTCGGCCGGCACTCCGTCCCCCGTTCCCGGCCTGCCGTGCCCCCGGCCGGCCGGCACGGTGACCGGCTTCGGCGCACGGCGGGGTCGGGTGCCGCGGAGCCGGGCCGGAAGGCGAAGCCGGAAGCCGGGTTCTCCACGGGCGCCGCCTCCGGCGCGCCCGCTGCGGGTCCCGGCCCTGGGCGGTGCGCGGTTCCGCTACTCCGCCGGAGCCGCGGGCCGTGTGGTGCCCGTGCGCGCCGCCGCCCGCTGTCTGAGCTGGTCCCACACCGCGCGGACCTGGGGCTCCAGTGCCTCCAGCGGCCCGTCGTTGTCGATCACCAGTGTGGCCACCGCCAGCCGCTGCTCCCGGGTGGCCTGCGCGGCCATGCGGGCGCGGGCCTCCTCCTCGGTCATCCCGCGCAGGGCGGTGAGCCGGGACAGCTGGGTGCCGGGCGCGGCGTCCACGACGACCACCAGGTCGTACAGCGGCGCGAGCCCGTTCTCCGTGAGGAGCGGTACGTCGTGCACCACGATCGCGTCGGGCCCGGCGGCCGCCTCCAGCTCGGCGGAGCGGGCCCCGACCAGCGGGTGCACGATCGCGTTCAGGGTCTGGAGCTTGCCGGGGTCGGCGAAGACGATCGCCCCCAGCTTCGGCCGGTCCAGCGCCCCGCCGTCGGTGAGCACGGACTCCCCGAAGGCCTCCACCACGGCCGCGAGGCCGGGCGTGCCGGGCTCGACGACCTCCCGTGCGATCCGGTCGGCGTCCACCACGACCGCCCCGTACCCCGCCAGCAGCCGCGAGACCTCGCTCTTGCCGGCACCGATTCCGCCTGTCAGGCCCACCTTCAGCATGTCCAGCACCCTAGCGCCCCGCCTCCGGACGGCCCCGGCCGCATCCCCCGGCTCCGCTACGCCTCGCCCTCGCGCTCCGCGAGGAACCGCTCGAACTCGCGGCCCAGCTCGTCCGCCGTCGGGATCTCGGCCGGCTCGGCGATCATGTTGCCCCGGGTCTCGGCCCCGGCGGCGGCGTCGTACTGGTGCTCAAGACCCTGGACGAGGCTGACGAGCTCCTCGTCGCCCTCGCGGATCTGCCGGTCGATCTCCGTCTGCGTGCGGTGCGCCTCGGTGCGCAGGGCGTGGGCGACGGCCGGCAGGACCAGCCCGGTCGCGGCCGTGATCGCCTCGAGCGCGGTGAGCGCCGCGTCCGGGTAAGGGGAGCGGGCGACGTAGTGCGGGACGTGCGCCGCGACGCCGAGCACGTCGTGCCCCGCCTGGCCGAGGCGGAACTCGACCAGCGACTCGGCGCTGCCCGGGACCTGCGCCTCGTCGAAGGGGCTGCGGTGGCCGGGCATCAGGTCGGTGCGGTTGCCGTGCGGGGTGATGCCGACGGGCCGGGTGTGCGGGACGCCCATGGGGATGCCGTGGAAGTTGACCGAGAGCCGGACGCCGAGCCGCTCCACGATCTGGCGGACGGCGACGGCGAAGCGCTCCCACTCCACGTCCGGCTCGGGGCCGGAGAGCAGCAGGAAGGGCGCGCCGGTGGCGTCCTGGACGAGCCGGACCTCCAGGCGGGGCTCCTCGAACTCCGTCCAGTGGTCGCGCTGGAAGGTCAGCAGCGGGCGGCGGGCCCGGTAGTCCACGAGCCGGTCCGCGTCGAAGCGGGCCACCACCTGGTGGGGCAGGGTGTCGAGGATCCGTTCGACGATCTGCTCGCCGGTCTCGCCGGCGTCGATGTAGCCCTCGAAGTGGTAGAGCATGACCAGTCCGGCCGAGTCCTGGGCCAGCGCCACGTCGGCCACCGCCAGACCCTTGGCGTCCCATTCGTACAGACCTTGTGGATCACGCACCGTCACCACTCCTCCCTCTCACCGTGTTCTCTGCAAGGAACGTCCAAGGACGCCCGGCCATTCCCCAGTTGGCCGCATTCACCGGAACGCAACACGACGCGGCACGAGGTACGGGGAAACGCGAAGAGGCCCGCCCCCCGAAGGGGACGGGCCTCGACGTTCAGCTCACCTCACGCCGGAGCGTGGAGCACTCGCTGCGCTGCGATCAGCTCTGGCCGCCGGCCAGCTTCTCGCGGAGCGCGGCCAGGGCCTCGTCGGACGCCAGGGCGCCGGAGGTCTCGTCCGCACCCTCGGAGGAGTAGGAGCCACCCGAGATGCCCGCACCGGCGTTGCCACCGGCGGCCGGGGCGGTCTCGCCCGCGGCGGCAGCGGCCTCGTCGGCCTCGCGGCTCTTGATGACCTGCGCCTGGTGCTGCTCGAAGCGGACCTGCGCCTCGGCGTACTGGCGCTCCCACGTCTCGCGCTGGGTCTCGTAGCCCTCGAGCCAGTCGTTGGTCTCGGGGTCGAAGCCCTCGGGGTAGATGTAGTTGCCCTGGTCGTCGTAGGACGCGGCCATGCCGTACAGGGTCGGGTCGAACTCGACCGACGCCGGGTCGGCACCGAAGGACTCGTTGGCCTGCTTGAGGGACAGCGAGATCCGGCGACGCTCCAGGTCGATGTCGATGACCTTGACGAAGATCTCGTCGTTGACCTGGACGACCTGCTCCGGGATCTCCACGTGGCGCTCGGCCAGCTCGGAGATGTGGACCAGACCCTCGATGCCCTCGTCCACGCGGACGAACGCACCGAACGGAACGAGCTTGGTGACCTTACCCGGGACGACCTGGCCGATCTGGTGGGTCCGGGCGAACTGCTGCCACGGGTCCTCCTGCGTCGCCTTCAGCGACAGGGAGACACGCTCGCGGTCCATGTCCACGTCGAGGACCTCGACGGTGACTTCCTGACCGACCTCGACGACCTCGGACGGGTGGTCGATGTGCTTCCAGGACAGCTCGGAGACGTGCACGAGGCCGTCGACGCCGCCCAGGTCCACGAACGCACCGAAGTTGACGATCGAGGAGACGACGCCGGAGCGGACCTGACCCTTCTGCAGGGTGGTGAGGAACGTCTGGCGGACCTCGGACTGGGTCTGCTCGAGCCAGGCGCGGCGGGACAGGACCACGTTGTTGCGGTTCTTGTCCAGCTCGATGATCTTCGCCTCGAGCTCCTTGCCCACGTAGGGCTGGAGGTCGCGGACGCGACGCATCTCGACCAGGGAGGCCGGGAGGAAGCCGCGGAGGCCGATGTCGAGGATGAGACCACCCTTGACGACCTCGATGACGGTACCGGTGACGATGCCGTCCTCTTCCTTGATCTTCTCGATCGTGCCCCAGGCACGCTCGTACTGAGCGCGCTTCTTGGACAGGATCAGGCGGCCTTCCTTGTCCTCCTTCTGGAGAACCAGGGCCTCGATCTCGTCACCGACCTTGACGACCTCGTTCGGGTCGACGTCGTGCTTGATCGAGAGCTCGCGGCTCGGGATCACGCCTTCCGTCTTGTAACCGATGTCGAGCAGGACCTCGTCCCGGTCGACCTTCACGATGACGCCGTCGACGATGTCGCCGTCGTTGAAGTACTTGATCGTCTCGTCGATCGCGGCCAGGAAGGCTTCCGCGTTACCGATGTCGTTGACCGCTACCTGCGGAGTGGTGGTGGCGGTGGTCTCGGTGCTGCTCGTCATGTGGGAAAGGGCTCCGGTTACGGACAGAAAGTCGTAGGTACTGCTACGCCGGGAGCCCTTATCGGCATCTGCCGATGAAGCCGGACAGCCAAGGAAGCCCATCCCCCGCAAGGGGTAGGGGCCTCGAAAACCGAGGGGACATTCAACAGATGCAAGCGCAGCCTGCTACGTCTGAGGAGCACAGGCTCGCAGCGCAACTTGTAGCATACGGGGGCAGCCGGACAGGGTCAATGCGCGAAGGCGCACACCGGGGGCGGATCACCGCATAACCGGCACAATTCGTGGGCGGAAACGCCCTGATGAGCGATCCGCACGGATTTTCAGCCGTCCGGGTGCCATACCAGCCATCCGCAGACTACGACGACGGGCCCCATGAACCAAGAGGACCGCACCCCCGAAGACGCGTACGCCCAGCCCGACGGGGACGTGTACGAGGACGAAGCCGAGGCCACCCGCCGCGAGGCGGGCGAGGCGGAGAGCAGCCGCGCCAGCCGCGGCTGGTGGGACCGCAACGCCGACGAGTACCAGAGCGAGCACGGCGCGTTCCTGGGCGACGACCGCTTCGTCTGGGGCCCCGAGGGCCTGGACGAGGAACAGGCCGCGCTGCTGGGCCCCGCCGCCTCCCTCAAGGGCCGGGACGTCCTGGAGATCGGCGCCGGCGCCGCCCAGTGCTCGCGCTGGCTCGCCGCGCAGGGGGCCCGCCCGGTGGCGCTGGACCTCTCGCACCGCCAGCTCCAGCACGCCCTGCGCATCGGCGGCGGGGTCCCCCTCGTCGAGGCCGACGCCGGCCGGCTGCCCTTCCGTGACGGCTCCTTCGACCTGGCCTGCTCCGCGTACGGGGCGGTCCCCTTCGTCGCCGACCCCGTCAACGTGATGCGCGAGGTGCACCGCGTGCTGCGCCCCGGCGGCCGCTGGGTCTTCTCCGTCACCCACCCCCTGCGCTGGGCCTTCCCCGACGAGCCCGGCCCCGAGGGGCTGTCGGTGTCCGCCTCCTACTTCGACCGGACCCCGTACGTGGAGCAGGACGAGCAGGGCCGCGCCGTCTACGTGGAGCACCACCGCACCCTCGGCGACCGGGTCCGGGACGTGGTCGCGGGCGGCTTCCGGCTGCTGGACCTGGTGGAGCCGGAGTGGCCGGAGTGGAACACCCAGGAGTGGG
>NZ_JZWV01000558.1 GCF_000966975.1 Streptomyces katrae
CCCAGGAGTGGGGCGGCTGGTCCCCGCTGCGCGGCAACCTGATCCCGGGCACGGCGATCTTCGTCTGCGAGAGGGACTGATCCCTTGACCTCCGCGATCCGCCGGTCGGCCCTCGACGCCCTCCCCGTGCGCGAGGCCCTGCCCGGTCTCCTCTCCGCACTGGACGGGCACGGCACGGCCGTGCTGTGCGCCCCGCCCGGCACCGGCAAGACCACGCTGGTCCCGCTGGTGCTGGCCGGGCTGACCGGCGGGGGCCCGCGGCGCCGGGTGGTCGTCGCGGAACCCCGGCGGATCGCCGCGCGGGCGGCGGCCCGGCGGATGGCCTGGCTGCTGGGCGAGGCCGTCGGGGAGTCGGTGGGCTTCACCGTGCGCGGGGAGCGGCTGGCGGGTCCCTCCACGATGGTGGAGGTGGTGACCACCGGGGTGCTGCTGCAGCGGCTCCAGCGCGACCAGGAGCTGGCCGACGTGGACGTGGTGGTCCTGGACGAGTGCCACGAGCGGCACCTGGACGCGGACACCGCCGCCGCCTTCCTGCTGGACGTGCGCGAGACCCTGCGCCCGGAGCTGCGCCTGGTCGCGGCCTCGGCGACGACGGACGCGGCGGGCTGGTCGCGGCTGCTGGGGGACGCGCCCGTGGTGGAGGCCGCGGGGGTCTCGTACCCGGTGGAGACGGTGTGGTCGCCGCCGGCCCGGCCGGTGCGGCCGCCGCACGGGATGAGGGTGGATCCGGCGCAGCTGGCGCACGTGGCCTCGGTGGTGCGGCGGGCGCTGGCGGAACGTTCCGGCGATGTGCTGTGCTTCCTGCCCGGCGTGGGCGAGATCGCCCGGGTCGCGGGGCAGCTGGGCGGGGTGGAGGCGGAGGTGCTCCAGGTCCACGGGCGGGCGCCGGCCGCCGTGCAGGACGCGGCGCTGACGGCTTCGGACCGCCGGCGGGTGATCCTCGCGACGGCGGTCGCGGAGTCGAGCCTGACGGTGCCGGGCGTACGGGTGGTCGTGGACTCGGGGCTGGCGCGTGAGCCGCGGGTGGACCACGCGCGGGGGCTGGGCGCGCTGGCGACCGTACGGGCTTCCCGTGCGGCGGGCCGCCAGCGGGCGGGGCGGGCCGGGCGGGAGGCGCCGGGCACGGTGTACCGGTGCTGGGCGGAGGCGGAGGACGGCCGGCTGCCGGCCTTCCCCTCCCCCGAGATCCGGATCGCGGACCTGGCGCAGTTCGCGCTCCAGGCGGCCTGCTGGGGCGACCCGGACGCGTCGGGGCTCGCGCTGCTGGACGCCCCGCCGGCCGGGGCGATGGCCGCCGCCCGGGAGGTGCTGTCGCTGTCGGCCGTCGGCGCGGTGGACGCGGCCGGGCGGCCGACCGCCCGGGGTCTGCGGATGGCCCGGCTGGGCCTGCACCCGCGGCTGGCGCGGGCACTGCTGGACGGCACCGAGCTGCTGGGGGCGCGGCGGGCGGCGCAGCTGGTGGCCCTGCTCAGCGAGGAGGGTCCACGGGAATACGGGGACGACCTGGCCGCCGCCTGGCGCCGGGCGCGCCGAGGGGGCGACCCGTACGGGGGGCGCTGGCGCGCGGAGTCGGCCCGTCTGGAGCGCGCGCTGGGCTCCACCGGTGGCGGGGCCGCCGCGCGGGGCTCTTCCCCCACCCCGCCCCTTCCCGAAACCGGGGGCGGGCCCCCGGCCCCCGCTCCTCGAACGCCGGAGGGGCCGGAATCGTCGCGCGAGCCCGCTTCCGACGGCGGCGCCATGGGCGACGACCGCGCCGCCGGGCTGATCGCGGCGCTGGCGTTCCCCGAGCGGGTGGCACGCGCCAAGGGTTCGGGGGCGTTCCTGATGGCCTCCGGGACCGGGGCCGAGCTCACCGAGGGGTCCTCGCTGCGGCACGCGGAGTGGCTGGCGGTGGCCGTCGCCGACCGGGCCCCGCACTCGGCGTCCGCACGCGTCCGGCTGGCCGCCGTACTGGACGAGGACACCGCCCGGGCCGCGGCCGCCCACCTGCGTACCGAGGGCGAGGAGGTGCGCTGGCAGGACGGGGACGTGACGGCCCGGGCCGTCGAGCGGCTCGGGGCGGTCGAGCTGGTCGCGCGGCCCCTGCGGGAGCCCGATCCGGCGCTCGTACGGGCCGCCCTGCTGGACGGGCTGCGCGCCGAGGGGCTCGGCCTGCTCCGCTGGACCCCGGACGCGGTGGCGCTCCGCGCCCGCCTCGGCTTCCTGCACCGTACGCTCGGCGGCGCCTGGCCGGACGTGGCGGACGACGCGGCGCTCCTGGCGCGGGCCGACGACTGGCTGGAGCCCGAGCTGTCGCGGGCCCGCCGCCGTGCCGACCTGGGCCGGATCGACGCCGGCCAGGCCCTGGGCCGGCTGCTGCCCTGGGCGACCGGCGAGGCGGTACGGCTGGACGAGCTGGCCCCCGAGCGGATCGAGGTGCCCAGCGGGTCCCGGATCCGCGTGGACTACACCGCCGAGCAGCCGGTGCTCGCGGTGAAGCTGCAGGAGCTGTTCGGGCTGGCGCAGACCCCGACGGTGGCGGGGGTCCCCGTACTGGTGCACCTGCTGTCGCCGGCCGGGCGGCCCGCCGCCGTCACGGCGGACCTCGCCTCCTTCTGGCAGGGCGGCTACCGGGCCGTACGGGCCGAGCTGCGCGGGCGCTACCCGAAGCACCCGTGGCCCGAGGACCCGGCGACGGCCGAGCCCACCCGGCACACCAACGCCCGGCTCAGGGGCCGCTGACCGGCGGGCCCGGGGTCCGGCGGCCCCGGGCCTCCAGCCAGAGGGCGGCCGCGAGGAGCGCGAGGCCGCCGAGGGCGAGGCCGGCCGGGGCGTAGGTGTGCAGCGCGAGGACCTTCGTCCGGTTGGCGGCGACGAGGTCGCGGGTGTACTTCGCGTAGTCCTCGCGCATCGTCACGTGCCCGGCGAAGGCGGTGAGCCGCCCCTCGGGGGCGCTCGCCGCGATGCCGCCGCGCATCTCCTGCTGGATGTCCTGTTCGGCGTTGACGGGCGCGCCGGTCACCGGGTCGACCCAGAAGCGGGCCTTGGCCGTGTACCAGAGGGTGGTTCCGGTGGTCTGCTCGATGGTCGCCGGGTCGATGCCCTCGATCGGCATCTTCTTCGGCATGGGGACCTTGGTCCAGGGCACGGTCTGCTCGAAGTAGTAGACGTCCATGCCCCGGTAGGTGCGCGGTCCGGCGTAGTGGATCGGGGAGGCGGTCCTGGTCTGGGCGTCGAAGTAGAGGTAGTCGCGCGGCTCGGTGAAGAACGGCCACTTGAACTCGATGCCCTCGCGCCTGACCGGGTCGCCGTCGACCATCTCGCCGGTGGCGTGCACCGGGTCCTGGGTGTGCGCGTCGAAGACGTAGCGCTCGGGGATCCGGGAGACCATCTTGCCGTCCGGGCCCATGATGTAGGTGAGCGTGTCCCAGACGACGACGTCCTTGCCGGCGTCGGCCTCGATCTCCCGGGACGCCTCGACGTTGCCCTTGAGGGTCTGGACGATGGTGACCTTGTCGACCTTCTTGGGCTGCATCCCGCCCGTGTAGTCGAGGAGGGTGGCGTCCTTGGCCTCCAGGACCATCGCCTGGTACTGGCCCGGCGGGATCTTGGCCAGGCGGGGGTACGCGTACCAGCGCAGCAGCGGGGCGAGGGCTGCGCAGAACACGGCGAAGGCAAGCAGGACGAGGCTCGCTCTGCGTCGCACGGCCGGACCTCCCTACTCCTGTCCGGGCGCGGGGGGCGCGGTGGTGAGCAGGGGCTTGGGCGAGGTCCTGCCTTCGGGCACCCCGAACGCCGTGACGGCGAGGACGAGGGCCAGCGCGGCGGCCAGCCCGACGGCGGCGGCGACGAGTGCGCGCACGGCGGGGCCTCCCTCGATCTGATGGGTCGTCAGGGAGGCGTACCGTAGCAACGCGGGGGTCAGATGAGAACCGTCGGGGAGCGGCGGCCCTAGGGGGCGGTGGGGGTCTTCGTGGTGGAGGCCGACGGGGCCACCGACGGCGCCGGGGCGGTGGGTTTCGGGGTGGGCGTCGCCCCGGGGGAGGCGGAGGGGCTCGGCGTCGCGCTCGGCTTCGGGGTGGGCGTGGGGGTCGGGGTGGGGGTCGGCTTGGGGGTCGGGGTGGGCG
>NZ_JZWV01000559.1 GCF_000966975.1 Streptomyces katrae
AGTCCCAGCGGCGCACGACCTTGGCCGGGGCCCCCGCCACCACGGCGTGGTCCGGCACCTCGCCCCGTACGACGGCCCCCGCGGCCACCACGACGTTGCGGCCCAGCTTCGCCCCGGGAAGGATCACCGCCCCCGTGCCCAGCCAGCAGCCCGGCCCGATCTCCACCGGGGCACTGCGGGGCCACTGCTTGCCGACGGGCTGGTGCGGGTCGTCGTAGCTGTGGTTGGTGGAGGTGATGTAGACGCCCGGGCCGCAGAAGGTGTCGTCACCGATGGTGATCCGGGCGTCGGCGATCACGTGGCTTCCCCGGCCGAGGACCACTCCGTTGCCCAGGACCAGCACGGGGTCGGGGCCGAGGTCGAGATCGGGCATCATCCCGGCGGTCAGGGTGACCTGCTCCGCGATGATGCAGTGACCGCCCATGCGGATCCAGGGCTCGCCGAAGACGGTCCCCTGGGGAAAGGCGAGCCGGGTGCCGTCGCCGATCGCGCCGAAGCGCAGCCGGCCCGGGTTCTCGGCGGTGACCGCACCGGCCCGCTGCATCCAGCGCCAGCCCGCGTGGACCGCGCGGCCGGCGACGCGGCGGCGCAGGGCGGCAAGGGATGAGAACGTGTTCTGGTTCTTCGGCACCCGGCCACGGTAGTGGCCCCCGCCCCGGACGTCCGGACCGCATTCCTGTGATCTTCACCCCATCGCGGTCCCGGGACGGCCGTGCCCTACGGTGCGGGTAGCGCGGCATCCGGAAACAGAGGGAAACGATCATGACGAACCAGACCGGCGACCCGGGCCAGACCGGCCAGGGCGCTCTCATCGCGGCCGTGGGCGACCGGCGGCCGTCCCTGGACCCGACGGCGTTCACCGCCCCGACCTCGGTCGTGGTCGGCGACGTCACCCTGGGCGCGGGCGCGAGCGTCTGGTACTCGGCGGTGCTGCGCGGCGACTGCGGCCCGATCACGCTCGGCGCCGGCAGCAACGTCCAGGACAACTGCACGCTGCACGTGGACCCCGGCTTCCCGGTGTCCGTCGGCGAGCGGGTCTCGATCGGCCACAACGCCGTCGTGCACGGCTGCACGGTGGAGGACGACTGCCTGATCGGGATGGGCGCGACGGTGCTGAACGGGGCCGTGATCGGCGCCGGTTCGCTGGTGGCCGCGCAGGCGCTGGTCCCGCAGGGCATGGTGGTACCGCCCGGCTCCCTGGTCGCGGGCGTGCCGGCCAAGGTGCGGCGGGAGCTCACCGCGGAGGAGCGCGAGCACATCAAGCTGAACGCCGCGATGTACACGGATCTGGCCGGGCAGCACCGCGCCGCGCTGCTGCCGCAGGACTGACGGGGAGGCAGCCCGCCCGCGCGTGCCCGGGCCCCGGGCACGCGCGGGCGGGGCCCGGGGGCACGGACACCCGGCAGCCCCGGGGGCCGGACGTCAGTCCGCGGCGCCCGCCGGGGTCGTGACCCGCGCGTCCGCCTCCTCACGGGCGGCGGCCGCGGCCTTCTTCATCCGGGCGCGCACCACCAGCGTGACGACGAGCCCGAGCAGCAGGGCCGCCACCAGGGCCAGCCAGGAGAACCGCTTCAGCCAGGGCTCCGCGACGATGCCGACGGTGTAGATGACCGCGGTGGTGCCGCCGGCCCAGAGCACGCCGCCGAGCACGTTGGCGATGAGGAACCGCCAGTAGGGCATGCGCAGCACGCCCGCGAGCGGCCCGGCGAAGATCCGCAGCAGGGCCACGAACCGGCCGAAGAAGACGGCCCACATGCCCCACCGGTCGAACGAGCGCTCCGCCACGGCCACCTGCTCGGGCCCGAAGTGCTTCGGGAAGCGCCGGCCGAGCTTCTCCAGCAGCGGCTTGCCGCCGCGGCGCCCGATCGCGTACCCGATGGAGTCGCCGACGATCGCGCCCGCGATCGCGCAGAGCCCCAGGACCACGGGGTCGATGTGCCCTTGCTGCGAGGCCAGCAGGGCCGCGCTCACGAGGATGATCTCCCCTGGCAGCGGGATGCCCAGGCTCTCCAGTCCGATGACCAGACCCACCAGGAGATAGACACTGATCGCCGGAATCGTCTCCAGCCATTCCTGGACGTGCACCGGTTCGCCCTCCCTCGTCGTCACCGCCGCGCCCCGGGGACACGCCGAACGAGCAGCCTATCCGCTCCCCACCACAGGCTTTGCCCGCAGCACGGTTCCCGCGGCGAACGGCCGGCGAACACCTCCCGACGGCCGGAACCGCCCGGCAGGCGTCCGCCGCCGCCCTACCGGGCCGTCAGGCGGTCGCGTGGGGGCGCAGCGTCCACACGACGGTCATCTCGCCCGTGACGGCCTCGTCCTCGCGCTGGATGGCGATGGTGACGGGGAACTCGGGGCGGCCGCCCGCGTCGAGTTCGGCGACGACCTCGGAGGCCGGGCGGCCCAGGGTCGCGGTGGCCGTCACGACGCCCTTGGCGAGCTTCTTGTAGCCGATCTCGGCCTTGACGGCCAGCGGCACGGCGCGCGAGAGCTGGTCGCCGAAGGCGGCCAGGACGATCGCGCCGCTCGCGGACTCGGCCAGGGTGAACATCGCGCCGGCGTGCGGGCCGCCGACGTGGTTGTGGAAGTCCGGCTGGTCCGGGAGGCGGACGACGGCGCGCTCCGACGTGGTCTCCAGGAACTCCAGGTTCAGGGTGCGGGCCATCGGCACGGTCTGGGCGAGCAGTTCGCCCACGTTCATCTGTTCTGCGCTCATGACACGCGATGTTACCCACGAGTAGATGAAGTTGGCCAGGGCTCGGGAGGGGGCGGACGTGGCTCCCGCACCCCACTCCCACTATGGTTACCGGCCATGTGGCCAGGACAGCAGCAGCCGCCCGGGGGACAGCAGGGCCCCCAGGACGCGCAACAGAACCCGTACCAGCAGCAGCCGGGACAGCCGAACCCGTACCAGCAGCAGCCCCAGCCGGGATTCGGTCAGCAGCAGCCCGGCTACGGCTACCCGCAGGCGGGCGGTTACCAGACCCCGCCCCCGGTCCAGCCGTGGGGCCAGCCCGCCCCGGCACCGTCCGCGCCGCGGACGTCCGGCGGGAGCCCGTTCTCGACGAAGACCGTGGCCATCGTGGCGGCCTCGGCGGTCGTCGTGACGGCGGCCGCGACCGCCGCCTTCGTCCTCACCCGGGACGACAAGGCGAGCAACCAGGCGAACGACAAGCCGGCCGCCGCCTCCTCGGCGCCCGTCACCCCCGCCGCGCCGCCCGCCCCGAGCAGCAACCCGCGCGGCGGCGGCGACACCAAGCCCGTCATCCCGGGCTGGAAGGTGGTGATGAACCCGAAGCACGGCACCGCCTTCGACGTCCCGCCGGAGTGGAACGTGGCGAGCTCCGGCGTGATCTCCGGCTTCGAGGACGCCAAGAAGGGCGACGGCTCCCCCCTCGTCACCTTCTCCGCACCCGCCTTCCTCAAGGAGGACTGGTGCAAGGTGGACTCCAACAAGGACGGCAAGGAGGAGAGCACCGGCCTGGCCGGCACCGGCACCAAGGGCGGCCAGGGCGCCAAGGACACCGCCGGGGCCGCGCACAGCGAGGCGGGCACCTGGGTGTTCGCCGCCTTCTCGCAGAAGCTGCCCGAGGACAGGGTCAAGATCTCCGAGTCCAAGGAGTTCACGACCCTCTCCGGCCTCAAGGGGCACTACGCCACGGCGACCGTGAGCGACATCCCCAAGGAGAACAAGTGCACCACTGACGGCAAGAGCATCGCCTTCAGCTTCCGCAACTCCAAGGGTGACTTCGCCAGCTGGGTCCTGTGGAGCGCCGCCGGGGTCCCCGGCGAGGTGGACCAGGCCACCGAAGAGAAGATCATGAGCTCGGTCCGCCTCCTCGGCAACTGACCTCACGCACCACACGCACCACGCACCACCCCATCCCCGGGCCGATTATCCGTTTTCCGGTTATTCGTTTGGATTCTCGGCCCGGGGCAGGGGATAGTCCCCGGGTGAGCCAACCCCCCACGGACTCCCCCGCCACCGCCGCACGCCGCCTCCCCTCCTGGGCGGGCCGCAACTACACCCTGTTGACCGGGGCCGCGGTGGTGACGAACCTCGGCAGCCACGGAGCGCTCATCGCCTCCGCCTTCGCCGTGATGGACGCGGGCGGCTCCGGCGGCGACGTCGGCCTCGTCGCGGCGGCCCGTACGCTGCCCCTCGTACTCTTCCTGCTCGTCGGCGGAGCCATCGCCGACCGGCTCCCGCGCCACCGCGTGATGGTCGCGGCCAACGCCCTCAACTGCCTCTCCCAGGCGGCCTTCGCGGTGCTGGTCCTGACCGGCGACCCCCAGCTGTGGCAGATGATGCTGCTCACCGCTCTGTGCGGCACCGGCACCGCCTTCTTCAACCCGGCCGCCGAGGGCATGCTCCTCTCCAGCGTCTCGGGCGAGCACTCGAACCGGGCGTTCGCGCTCTTCCGCATGGCGATGAACGGCGCGGGCATCGGCGGGGCGGCCCTGGGCGGCGCCCTGATCGCCGCGATCGGCCCCGGCTGGGTCCTGGCCGTGGACGCGGCCGCCTTCGCCGTCGCGGGCGCCCTGCGCGCCTTCCTCGACGTCGGCCACATCGCCGAACGGGCGCCGGGCGGGGGCCTGCTGGCCGACCTGCGCGAGGGCTGGGTGGAGTTCCGCTCCCGCGCCTGGCTGTGGAGCATCGTGCTCCAGTTCTCCGTCGTCGTCGCCGTGGTCGGGGCCGCCGAGTCGGTGTACGGGCCCCTCGTCGCCCGCGACCGGCTGGGCGGGCCGGCCCCCTGGGGCGTGGCCCTGGCCTTCTTCGGCGTGGGCACCATCGCCGGCGCCGTCCTGATGATGCTGTGGAAACCGCGCCGCCTGCTGCTGGTCGGCACGCTGTGCGTGTTCCCGCTGGCGCTGCCCTCGGCGGGCCTCGCGGTTCCGCTGCCCACCTGGGGGCTGTGCGCGGTGATGTTCGCCAGCGGCGCCGCCGTCGAGGTGTTCGGCGTGAGCTGGATGACGACGATGCACCAGGAGATCCCCGAGGAGAAGTTCTCCCGGGTCTCCGCCTACGACTGGTTCGGCTCGCTCTCCCTGCTCCCCCTGGCCACCGCCCTGGCCGGTCCGGCCGAGACGGCCTTCGGCCGGACCCCGGCCCTGTGGGGCTGCGCGGCCCTGGTGATCGTGCCGACCGCCCTGGTCCTCCTGGTCCCGGAGGTCCGCCACATCACCCGCAAACCGGTCCCCGCGAAACCCGCCGCGGGCCACGCTCCCGCACCCGACTCCAGCCCCGCCGCACCTGCCGGCTCCGCCGGCGTCTGAGGCGCGGGCCCCGGCCCCCTCATCCCAGGCTGAACGCCCCCTCCGGCGGCTCCGGCGAAGCGACGGCGTCGGAGTCCGCCACGGGCGACGCCCCCCGCATGAACCGCGCGAGCCCCTCCCCCGACTCCACCCGGGCGGGAAACGCGTCGCCCGCACACCGCCGGGCCAGCGCGGCCAGTGGCAGCGGCGCGTCGGACGCCAGCAGCACCGCGTTGCCGAAGCGCCGCCCGCGCAGCACCCCCGGCTCGGCGATCAGCGCGAGCTCCCCGAACGCCGCCGCGAAATTGGCCAGCTGGGCCTTGAGGAAGCCGAACGGCGCCCCGTCGGCCAGGTTCGCCGCGTAGAGCCCGCCGGGCCGCAGCACCCGGGCCACCTCGCGCGCGTACTCCACCGAGGTCAGCTGGGCCGGCACCCGCGAGCCCCCGAACACGTCGGCGACCAGGACGTCCGCGCTCGCCGCCGGGGCCGACTCCAGCCAGGCCCGGGCGTCGGCGGCGTGCACCTCCACCCGTGCCCCGGCCGCCAGCGGCAGGTGCTCCGCCACCAGCTCCACCAGCCCCGCGTCGAACTCGACCACCGTCTGGCGGGAGCCCGGCCGGGCCGCCGCGGCGTAGCGGGGCAGGGTCAGCGCGCCGCCGCCCAGGTGGAGCAGGTCCAGGGCCGCCCCCGGTTCGGCCGCGCAGTCCAGTACGTGCGCGAGGCGCCGTACGTACTCGAACTCCAGGTGCTCGGGCTCGTCGAGGTCCACGTAGGACTGCGGGGCCCCGTTCACGGTGAGCAGCCAGGCCCGCTCCCGGTCCACGTCCGGCATCAGCTTGGCGGTGCCCTGGCCCACTTCCCGGATCACCGGGATCTGTTCGTCGCTCACCCCACCATTGTCGGGCCCCGCCGCCCCGGGCCCGGCCCGCTCAGGCCCCCGACCAGACGGCCGCCGCTTCGGCCGCGTGCGCGGCGGCCTGGGCCAGCCCCGCCCGTGCCGCGGGAGCCCGCCGGGCGGGGTCGAGCAGGTTGCGGCCGAAGGCCTTGCGGGCCTCCGGGGACGAGGTGATCAGCAGCACCCGCGCCCCCTCGGCCCGCAGCCGCTCGGCCTGCCGGACGGGAGAGGGGAGCCTCCCCACGCCGACGGGCAGCGGTGCGAGGATCACCACGCGCCGGTAGCCGGACGCCAGGTCGGCGTTGACGGCCGAGCGGAAGCCGCCGTCCACGTAGCGGCGGCCGCCGATGGTGACGGGCGGCCACACCCCGGGCACGGCGCAGCTCGCCGCGACGGCGTCCACCAGCCCGGCCCCGTCCTCCCGGTCGAAGGCGGCGCCCTCGCCGGTCAGGGCGTCGACGGCGGTGACGACCAGGCGCCGCTCGGGCCACTCGTGCGAGACGAGCCGGGCCGCCAGGACCGCACGCCGTTCCGCCTCGGTGGGGGTGTCGGCGGCGAGGGCGAGGGCGCCGGCCCGCCTGCCGTACTCGGCGGCGTCGCGCGAGCGGAGCATGGCGAGGGCGTACCGGGCGACGAGGCCCGCGCCGAGCTTCGCCGCGATCTCCCCGGCGGGGTCGGCGAGCTGGCGCTCGTACAGCTCGCGCGGGCTGAGCAGCCCGGAGGTGAGCTGGGCACCGACCACCGAGCCGGCGGAGGTGCCGACCACCAGGTCGGCACCGGTGAGGTCCGCTCCGGCGCGGGCGAGCCCGTAGAGCATCCCGGCCTCCCAGCCGATGCCGACGAGCCCGCCGCCGCCGAGCACCAGTGCCGTCCCGCGTCCCGCCGTGCCGCTCATCCCCGCCCGCCCCTCGCTCCGCCCCTGTGGTGACGGCAGTCTGGCAGGGCCGGACCGCCGCCACCACGGCCGGGGCTACCCGAGGACCTCGGTCACCGTCCCCGCGCCGACGGTGCGCCCGCCCTCGCGGATCGCGAAGCCGAGCCCCGCCTCCAGGGGCAGGTCCCGGCCCAGCTCGACGGTCATGGTGACCGTCTCACCGGGGCGGGCCACCCCGGCTCCGCCGAGGTCCACGTCGCCGACCACGTCGGCGGTGCGGATGTAGAACTGCGGCCGGTAGCCGGAGGACAGCGCCGTCGTCCGGCCGCCCTCCCGCGCGGAGAGGACGTACACCCGCGCGGTGAAACGGCGCCGCGGCGCCACGCTGCCGGGCGCGGCGACCACGTGCCCGCGGCGCGCGTCGCCACGGTGCACCCCGCGCAGCAGCAGTGCCACGTTGTCCCCCGCCTCGGCGGACTCCATCGGCTTGCCGAAGGTCTCCAGGCCGGTGACGACGGTCTCCACGGGCTCGCCGTCGCCCCCGAGGAGCGCCACGCGGTCGCCGAGCCGGACGGTGCCCCGCTCGACGGCGCCGGTCACGACGGTGCCGCGGCCGGTGATGGTCAGGACGTTCTCGACCGGCAGCAGGAACGGCGCGTCCGTGTACCGCACGGGCATCGGCACGTACGTGTCGACCGCGTCGAGCAGCGCCTCGATCGCCCCCGTCCAGCGCGGGTCGCCCTCCAGCGCCCCGAGCCCGGAGACCCGTACGACCGGCGCCTCGTCGCCGCCGTAGCCGTGGGCGCTGAGCAGTTCGCGGACCTCCAGCTCCACCAGGTCGGTCAGCTCCGGGTCCCCGGCGTCGGCCTTGTTGAGGGCCACCACGATGTGGTCCACCCCGACCTGCCGGGCGAGGAGCACGTGCTCGGCGGTCTGGGGCATGACCCCGTCGAGGGCGGAGACGACGAGGATCGCCCCGTCGAGCTGGGCCGCGCCGGTGACCATGTTCTTGACGTAGTCGGCGTGGCCGGGCATGTCGACGTGGGCGTAGTGGCGGGTGTCGGTCTCGTACTCGACGTGCGTGAGGTTGATGGTGATGCCGCGCCGGGCCTCCTCCGGGGCCCGGTCGATCCGGTCGAACGGCACGAAGGAGGCGCCGCCGCGCTCGGCGAGGACCTTGGTGATGGCGGCGGTGAGGGTGGTCTTGCCGTGGTCGACGTGACCCATGGTGCCGATGTTGAGGTGCGGCTTGGTGCGGGCGAAGGCCGTCTTGGCCATGATGTCTTTCCCGTGTCTCGAAGCTGGAACGGGACCCCTGGAGCGAACCGACCCTCCCCCTGCGGGGTCCGCCGGACGATCCGGGAAGGGTCAGCTTCGTGCGCCGTCGAACGCGGCGGCTGCCGCTGCGGCGAAGGCCTCTGCCAGGGCGGATGCCGAGGGGGCGAGGAGGGCAGCCTTCGGCGCGTCCGCGACTGCGGACGGCGCTGCGGGGAAGGCGTACCGGGACATGCCCCTGATGCTGCCCGAGGGGGCGGGGCGCGTCGAACGAATTACCGGCGCGCCCCTGCCCGTTCACCGGGCTCCGCCCCTCCGGCCTCCGGCCCGCCCCGTCCGGCTCCGATGAGCGGGTCCCGTCCGCCCGGCTCCGTTCGTCCGGATGAGGTCTGGATTACGGCGGGCTGCCGCTCCGGTCGGTTAATCTCCCCGGATGTCCCTCCTCCTCGCGCCGTGGACGCGGCTGTCGCTGCTCGTCGTACTGCTCGTGGCGGCCGGGGTCTGCGTCCTGGTCTACGAGCCCCAGCGGATGCTCTCCCAGGGCTGGCCGACGGGGCTCCCCGTGGGCGTGGCCGTGCTGCTGTTCGGGGGCGCGTACGGGCTGTGCACGGCGGCGTTCGTGCCGCGCCCGCTGCTGAACCTCGCCGCGGGGGCGGTCTTCGGCGCCCAGGCCGGCCTGGTGGCGGCCGTCGGCGGCACGGTGCTCGGGGCCGGGATCTCCTTCGGGCTGGGCCGGGTCATGGGCCAGGAGGCGCTGCGTCCGCTCCTGCGGGGGCGCTGGCTTAAGGCGGCCGACGCCCAGCTGAGCGGGCACGGCTTCCGCTCCGTCCTGGCGGTGCGGATCTTCCCCGGGGTGCCCTTCGCGGCGGCCAACTACCTGGCGGCGGTCTCCCGCTGCGGCTGGCTCCCGTTCCTGCTGGCCACGGCACTGGGAACGGTGCCCAACACGACCGCGTACGTGATCGCGGGAGCCAGTGCGTCCTCCCCCGGTTCACCTGCGTTTCTCGTCTCGTTCGGGTTCATCACCGTCTCCGGTGCGGTCGCCGCCGCGGTCGCCTGGCGGGGGCGGCACCGGCTCGCGGGCCCCGCCGCGCACGAGCCGTCTCCGGTACACCCCCCTGTGGTCGGGGCCGCTCCCCACGGGCCCTAGCATCGGACCCGAACTGCCCGACGATCACAAGGACGAGCACCCACCGACATGAGCTGGTTCGAATCCCTAATCCTCGGTCTCGTCCAAGGTCTCACGGAGTTCCTTCCGATCTCCTCCAGCGCGCACCTGCGGCTGACCGCGGCCTTCGCCGGCTGGCACGACCCGGGTTCGGCCTTCACGGCGATCACCCAGATCGGCACCGAGGCCGCCGTGCTGATCTACTTCCGCAAGGACATCGCACGGATCGTCTCGACCTGGTTCCGCTCGCTCTACACCAAGTCGCTGCGTTCCGAGCAGGACGCGCGGATGGGCTGGCTGGTCATCGTCGGCTCGATCCCGATCGGCGTCCTCGGCGTCGCGTTCAAGGACCAGATCACCGGCCCCGCCCGTGACCTGCGGCTGACCGCCACCACCCTGATCGTGATGGGCCTCATCCTCGGCTTCGCCGACTGGCTGGCCTCGCGGGACGAGCAGGGCGGCCGGCACCGGGTGGTCAAGCAGCGCAAGACGCTCAAGGAGCTGGGGGTCAAGGACGGCCTGATCTTCGGTGTGTGCCAGGCGATGGCGCTGATCCCGGGCGTCTCGCGCTCGGGTGCGACGATCTCGGGCGGTCTGCTGCTGGGCTTCACGCGCGAGGCGGCGGCCCGCTACTCCTTCCTGCTGGCCATCCCGGCCGTGCTGGCCTCGGGCGCGTTCGAGATCAAGGACGTGATCGAGAGCCCCGGCCACATCACCTGGGGGCCGACGATCTTCGCCACGGTGATCGCCTTCTTCGTGGGCTACGCCGTGATCGCGTGGTTCATGAAGTTCATCTCGAGCAAGAGCTTCATGCCCTTCGTGATCTACCGGATCCTGCTCGGCATCGCCCTGTTCGTGCTGATCGGCATGGGCGTGCTGGAGGCCGAGGCGGGCGCGTCCGGCACCTAGTCCGGCCGCCAGGACCCACACGCACGCGACGGAGGCCGCCCGGGAACGTTCCCGGGCGGCCTCCGCTCGTTGTGCCCGGTGAGACCTGAACGGCGAGCAACAGGGGGTGTCCCATGGGTCGGGTGGTACTGGAGCGGTTTCCGGCCGGGAGTCCGCGGGGCAGCTGGCCCGCGGAGGAGTACGCGGCGCAGCGGATGCGCGAGGGCGTGCCGGCGGAGGTGGTGATGGACCTGGCCAGTGACGCGTTCCTGGTCGTGATCCGGCAGCGGGAGGCGCATTCCGGCCACTGAGCGGCACCTTGAAGATCCCGTGGCCGCACGGCCCTTGGCCTCGCGGGCCGCCGGCCGCACACTGACCCGATGACTCAGCGTGTGGACCTGGCGACGGTGATTGACCGGCTGGCGGTCGACGAGGTGGTCTCGGGGTACGCGGCGGCCGTCGACGACGGCGACTGGGCGGCCTACCGCGCCCTGTTCACCCCCGGCGGGCGGGCCGACTACAGCTCGGCGGGCGGGGTCGAGGGACCGGCCGGGGAGGTGGCCGACTGGCTCGCGGAGACCATGCGGCTGTTCCCGGTGCGCCAGCACCTCATCGTCAACCGGCGGATCCTGCTGGAGGACCGGGACGGCTTCCCCGGGGATCGCGCACGCGTGCTGGCCGACTTCCTGAACCCGATGCGGCTGGCGGGCGACGGCGACCGGGGCACCGCCCCGAACTTCGTCGCCGCCGGCCGCTACACCTTCACGCTCGCGCGCACCCCGGACGGCTGGCGGCTCACCGGAGTGACCGTGCACGAGAAGTGGCGCCACATGCAGGCCTGAACGCCGGCCGGGAGTTGCGGGCGCGGCCCGTCGGATGCGGTCCCACACTGGAGGCGGAGGCACGTCATGGTCGCGGAGCTGAGCGGGCGGAGCGGGCCCGACGGGCTGAGCAGGCCCGCGGGGCTGAGCCAGCGGAGCCGGTGGTGGCGGGCCGCGGGCACGGTGGCCGCCGGGGCGGTGCCCTGCCTGGCCTTCCCCGCCCCGGCGCTGTGGTGGCTGGCGTACGTCGCCCTCGTGCCCTGGATGCTGCTGCTGCGCTCCGCCCCCACCGGGCGGCGGGCGGCGCTGGAGGGCTGGCTCGGCGGCGCGGGGTTCATCGTGGCCGGGCACCACTGGCT
>NZ_JZWV01000560.1 GCF_000966975.1 Streptomyces katrae
GCGCGGGGTTCATCGTGGCCGTGCACCACTGGCTGCTGCCCAGCCTGCACGTGTTCCTGGTGCCCCTCGCCGCGCTGCTGGGGCTGCTCTGGATCCCCTGGGCGGTGCTGGTACGGGAGTTGCTGGGCGGGGCCCCGGCGCCGGGCCGGGCCGCCGTCGCGCTGCTCCTCGTACCGGCGGGGTGGCTGCTGTCGGAGCTGGCCCGGTCCTGGCAGGGGCTGGGCGGGCCGTGGGGGCTGCTCGGGGCCAGTCAGTGGCAGGGGCCCGCGGGGCTCCGGCTGGCCTCCGTGGGCGGGGTGTGGCTGGTGAGCCTGCTGGTGGTGGCGGTGAACTGTGCGGTGGTGCTGCTGGTCGCCGCGCCCAGGGCCCGGGTGGCGGCGGTGGCCTCCGTGGCGGGGTGCGCGGTGCTGACGGGCGTGGTGTGGCTGTGGCTGCCGCGCCCGGAGCCGGCGGGCGGGCTGCGCGTGGCCGTCGTACAGCCCGGCCCGCTGGAGGGGGCCGACAGCGGGGAGCAGCGGACAGCGGGGAGCAGCGGTTCGCCGCCGAGGAACGTCTGACCTCCGGCCTGGCGGCGGCGCACCCGGACCTGGTGGTGTGGGGCGAGAGCAGCGTCGGCGCGGACCTGGCGGCCCGGCCCGACCTGTCCCGGCGGCTGGCCGAGCTGTCCGCGCGGGTCGGCGCCCCGCTGCTGGTCAACGTGGACGCCCGCCGCTCGGACCGGCCGGGGATCTACAAGAGTTCGGTGCTGGTCGGACCCCGGGGGCTCACCGGGGACCGGTACGACAAGATGCGGCTCGTGCCCTTCGGCGAGTACATACCGGCCCGGCCGCTGCTGGGCCGGGCCCCCTCGGTGGGCAAGGCGGCGGGCGAGGACCGGATGCGGGGCGCCGCACCGGTGATCATGGACTTGCCCGGCGGGGCCCGGATCGGCCCGCTGGTGTGCTTCGAGTCGGCCTTCCCCGACATGAGCCGGCACCTGGCCGAGGAGGGGGCCGGGGTGCTGGTCGCCCAGTCGTCGACCTCGACCTTCCAGGACAGCTGGGCACCGGCCCAGCACGCCTCCCTGGCGGCCCTGCGCGCCGCCGAGACCGGCCGCCCCGTGGTGCACGCCACCCTGACCGGGGTCAGCGCGGTCTTCGGGCCCTCCGGCGAGCGGGTCGGCGCCGGCCTGCCCACCTCGGCCCGGACGGCGGCCGTGTACGAGGTGCCGCTGGCCCGTGGCACCACCCTCTTCGTCCGCTTCGGGAACTGGCCCGGCGGCGCCGCCCTGGCCGCGCTCGCCCTGTACTGCGCGGCCCGGGGCGCCCGGGCGGTCAGGGCCGCGAGGTCTGCTCCAGCGCCGTCAGCACCACCCGCTCGCACAGCTCGTGGGTGAGGAGGGCGTCCCGGGCGCTGAGCACCTTGCCGCCCTCCACGGCCTCCAGGAAGGTGTCGACGGCCTGCTCGATGCCGCGCTGGCGGGCCACGGGGACCCAGTCGCCGCGCCGGCGCACGGTCGGCTGCCCCTTGTGGTCGATGACCTCGGCGAGGTTGACGACCTGCCGCTTGGAGTCCTGTCCGGAGACCTCCAGGACCTCCTCGGTGGAGCCGGAGAGCCGGTTCATGATGCCGAGGGCGGTGAAACCCTCGCCGGACATCTGGAGCACCACGTGCGACATCAGCCCCTCGCGCACCACGGCGCGGACGTCGATGTGGTCGGCGTCGCCGGGCAGCAGGAAGCGCAGGGTGTCGACGACGTGGATGAAGTCGTCGAGGACCAGGGTGCGCGGGTCCTCGGGGAGCCCGACCCGGTTCTTCTGCATGACGATCAGATCGCGCGGGAGGTCTGCGCACTGCGCGTACCCGGGCGCGTAGCGGCGGTTGAAGCCCACGAAGAGGGAGGTGCCGCGCTCCTCCGCCAGCTCGACCAGGCGGCGGGAGTCGGCGAGTTCGTAGGCGAGCGGCTTGTCCACGTACGTGGGCACCCCGGCCTCCAGCAGCCGCCCGACGATCTCGGGGTGGACGCCGGTCGGAGCGTGCACGAAGGCGGCGTCGAGGCCCTGCGCGATCAGCGCGCCGAGGGAGGCGTGACGGCGGCCCTCGGGGACGTGGTGGACCGCGCCGAGCCGCTCCAGCGTGGCGTGGGTGCGGGTCTGCAGGTGCACTTGGACCCCGGGGCGGGTGGTGAGCACGGGCAGGTACGCCTTCTGCGCGATGTCGCCGAGTCCGATGACGCCGACCTTCACCGGGAGCCTCCTGGTTTGCGCCGTATGCCGTATGGGACTCCGCAGCATAATCGCTGGTCGCCTCCGGCGCGTTCGACCAGGATGGCGGCCATGACGACCTCCCGGGTAGACCACCGCACCGAGCCCTCCACCACCGCCGGCGAGCGGGAGATGCTGGACGGCTGGCTCGAATACCACCGCGAGACCCTCGCCTGGAAGTGCGAGGGCCTCTCCGACGAGCAGCTGCGCGCCACTCCGCTCCGGCCCTCCGCGCTGAGCCTGATGGGCCTCGTGCGGCACATGGCGGAGGTGGAGCGGTACTGGTTCCGGGAGATCGCGCTGGGCGCGGACCTGCCCGACCTGTACAGCACCCGGGACAACCGCGACGGGGACTTCGAGTTCACGGACGGGGACACCTGGGCGCAGGCGCGGGAGGTCTGGCAGGAGGAGGTCGAGCTGGCCAGGCGGGCGGCGGCGGGGCGCTCCCTGGACGCGGTGTCGGACGCCGCGAGCCACCACCGGGGCGAGGTGTTCAGCCTGCGCTGGATCTACACCCACATGATCGAGGAGTACGCCCGCCACAACGGTCACGCCGACCTGCTGCGGGAGCACCTCGACGGGGCCACGGGCGAGTAACGGGGACCGGCTTCCCGGGCGGCCGGTGTCCGCCGGACACCGCCCCCGCGTCACCCGTGCGGGGTGAATATCGGCTCAGGGTTTTCGCAACGGGACCCTCGCACAGCAGAGTTGCGCGGGTGCATCAGACCCGAACCTCGACGAAACTGCTCCTCGGAGCCGCCTGCGCCGTCTCGGCGGTCTCGGCGGTCTCCGGCTGCGTGAACGTGAGCCCCGCGCCGATGCGGCCGGCCGGATCCCCCTCCGACGCGGGGCGCCCCGGCACGAGCCGCGCGGGGGCCCCGGGGCGCTGCCGGTGGTGGTCCAGGCGCCCGCCCTGGAGGCGCTGAAGGCCGTGCCCCGGGACGGCGCCGCACGGCCGTCGGCGCCCACGGCCGCCGGGCGGGGCACGGCGCGCACCGCGCCGGGGGGCACCGCGCAGGCCCTGGAGGCGGAGGAGGCCGCGGGGGCGGTCCCCGACATCCCCGAGCCGCGCAGGCACGCCGAGCACGCCCAGCGGCTCCCCGGGGGCCTTCCCGGCCCGCTACGGCCCGACGCGCGGGTGCCGCGCGAGCTGGCGCGGGAGGTGCCGGTACGCCCGGCGGACGTGTGCGCGCTGGGCCGCCGGCACGGGAACTGGCAGCCGGACAGCCCGGAGGCTGTCTCTTATA
>NZ_JZWV01000561.1 GCF_000966975.1 Streptomyces katrae
AGAGATGTGTATAAGAGACAGGATCACGGCTCCGGGGCCGGGGTACGGAGGGGTCCTAGGGCGACTGCTCGGGGAAGGGCCGGGGTCCCGGTCCTTCCCCGGCGGTGAGCCGGCGCTCCAGCCGGGCGATGGCGTCCCGGACGCCGTTGCCGTATCCGTCGTCGGGCAGGGCCCGGGTGGCTGCGCGGGCCCGCGCGAGGTGTACCCGGGCCGCCTCGGGGCGGTCCAGTTTGACGTAGTCGGCCGCGAGGCTGAGGTGCAGCGACGGGTAGAAGACGCGCACCGCCTCCCCGAGCCCGTCCGCGGCGCTCAGGGCCCTCAGGTCCCAGGCCAGTTCGTCGGCGGGGTCGTCCTGGGTGTCGGCCATGTAGTGGGCGAGGGTGCAGCGGTGGAGGGAGTCGCCCTCCTCGCCGATCTCGGACCAGATCTCGCAGAGCCGGTTGCGGGCCTCCTCGCGGTCCCCGGCGTGCAGCAGGATGACCGCCTGGCCGATCCGGGTCATGACGGCGTCCTCCGACGCCTCCTGCTGCTGCTCCGTCAACGGGGCCTCCGGCTTGCTCTGCCGGACCTGATCCGGTCCGATCATCAAGAAGCTAGCCGCAGGCACCGGCTCTGGCACCGAGGCGCGGTGTGGTGTCAGCCCAGGTCCGGGATCCGCCAGTCGATCGGCTCATGGCCCTGTGCGGCGACGGCCTCGTTGATCTGGGTGAAGGGCCGGGAGCCGAAGAACTTCTTGGCCGACAGCGGCGAGGGGTGGGCGCCCTTGACGATGACGTGCCGCTCCTGGTCGATCAGCGGGATCTTCTTCTGGGCGTAGGCGCCCCAGAGGACGAACACGGACGGGTCGGGGCGGTCGGACACGGCGCGGATCACCGCGTCGGTGAACTTCTCCCAGCCCTTGCCCTTGTGCGAGTTGGGCTCGGCCTCGCGGACGGTGAGGACGGCGTTGAGCAGGAGGACGCCCTGCTGGGCCCACGGCATCAGGTAGCCGTTGTCCGGGATCTCCAGGCCGAGCTCCTCCTTCATCTCCTTGTAGATGTTGCGCAGCGAGGGCGGGGTCTTGACCCCGGGCTGCACGGAGAAGCACAGGCCGTGTCCCTGGCCGGCGCCGTGGTACGGGTCCTGGCCGAGGACGAGCACCTTCACCTTGTCGAACGGCGTGGCCTCCAGGGCGGCGAAGACCTGCTCGCGCGGCGGGTAGACCGGCCCGTTCGCCCGCTCCTTGTCGACGAACTCGGTGAGCTCCTTGAAGTAGGGCTGGTCCAGCTCCCCGCCGAGGACGGGCAGCCACGACTCGGGCAGCATCTGGGTCACGTCGACAACCTCCGGTACAAGTTCGTGCAACTCCTCAGAACCTACCGGGCCCCACTGACAACGCCGTGCCCCGGGCACCTTCCGCGCCCGGGGCCCCGCCGTCACCAGCTGGTCTTGCGGTACAACTCCCACATCTGCATGGCGGTCTGGGGGTCCAGGGCCCGCTCGGCCCCGGCGATGTCCTCGCGGGCGCCGACGTAGAGCTTGCCCTGCCACAGCGGCAGCAGCCGGACGTCCTGCGCGAAGATCTGCTGCGCCTGCTCGAACTCCCTCACTCCGGCCGAGCGGTCGCCCTCACGGCGGGACTTGGGGAGGATCTCGTTCTGGATCGTGGTGTTCTCGTAGGGGGTGCCGACCGCGTTCTCCTTGCCGACGAACGGCGCGATGAAGTTGTCCGGGTCCGGGAAGTCGGGGAACCAGCCGCGGCCGAAGACCGGGTACTCGCCGTTCTTGTAGCCGACCTGGAAGTCCTTCCAGGGCTTGCCGCGCAGGTTGATCTTGAAGAGGTTGCTCTCCTCCAGCTGCCGCTTGAGCTCGGTGAACTCGTCGGCGGTGGAGCCGCCGTAGCGGTCCGTGGTGTACCAGAAGGTCAGCTCCACGGGCGTGTTGATCCCGGCGGACTGCAGGAGCTTGCGCGCCTTGCCCACGTCGGCGTTGCCGTACAGGTCGTAGAAGGGCGTCTTGTGGCCGACGACCCCCTTGGGGACCATCGAGTACAGCGGCTCGGCGGTGCCCTGGTAGACCTTGGTGACGAGCGCTCCCCGGTCGACGAGCTGCGCGATGGCCTGGCGCACCTGGGGCTTGGCGATCTGCGGGTCCTTGGGGTTGAAGACCAGGTAGCGGATCTCCGCGCCGACGTTCTCGACGACCTGGACGCCCTGGTTGTGCGAGGCGGGGCTCTGCAGGTCCTTGATCTCCGCCGCCGACAGGCCTCGGTAGGTGGCGTCGATCTCCTTGTTCTTCAGGGCCGCGACCATCTCGTCGGACTTCTTGAAGTAGCGGATGGTGACGGCGTCGTTGCGGCGGTTGGCGAAGCCCTGGTAGCCGTCGTAGCCGCCGAGGACCGCCTCGGAGCCCTCCTTGTACTCGGTGAGCACGTAGGGGCCGGAGCCGGTCACCTTGCCGTCCGAGCGGAGCTTGTCGGCCGGGTAGTCCTTGGGCGCGACCAGCGAGGCGGCGGGCGAGCCGAGGACGTACGGGAAGGTCGCGTCGGGGGTCTTCAGGTGGAAGACGACGGTGAGCGGGTCCGGGGCCTCGATCTTGTCCAGGCTCTCGAAGAGGCCCTTGGGGCCGACCTGGGAGTTGATCGTCCTGATCCGGTCGAGGGAGTGCTTGACCGCCTTGGAGTCGAGCACCTCGCCGTCGGAGAACTTCAGGCCCTTGCGCAGGGTGCACCGGTAGGCCATGTTCGCCGTGTCGGTGAAATCGCAGCTCTGGGCGGCGTCGGGCTGCGGCTTGGTGCTGCCCGTCGGGAACGCCAGGAGGGTCTGGTAGATGTTCCGGTAGAGCTCCCAGGAGCCGTCCCAGGCCGCCGCGGGGTCGAGGGTGCTCGGCGCGCTCGTCGTACCGACGGTGATCCTCTTCGCGGCGGCGTCGGTGTCGTCCGACAGCAGACCGCATCCGGCGACCAGGGATATGGACGCAAGGGCCGCAGTGATCTGCAGGCATCTGGTCCGGTTGAACACGTGCACGCTCCTCGATCAGCCACCGGGTGCGGCAGACCCTACCGCAGAGCGTCACAAATCCAATGGGCAGGTTTCATGAGGCTCTTGACCGATTTCGCGCCTGTTCGGCACGTATTTGCCTCCCATTGGGAGGCAAATACGTCCGGTTATCGGTCAGTGCACACCGGCATTCAGGAACATGCCTCCGTCGACCACCAGGGTTTGCCCAGTAATCCATTCCGCTTGTGCAGATGTAAGAAATGCGGCCGCGCCCCCGATGTCCTCCGGGACCCCGAGCCGGCCCAGCGGGTAGGCCGCCGAGGCCTCCTGCTCGCGGCCCTCGTAGAGCGCCTGGGCGAACCTCGTCTTGACCACCGCCGGGGCGATGGCGTTGACCCGGACCCGGGGCGCCATCTCGTGCGCGAGCTGGAGCGTGAGGTTGATCATCGCGGCCTTGCTCATCCCGTACGCCCCGATGAAGGGCGAGGCGGAGACCCCGGCGATCGAGGCGATGTTCACGATCGCCCCGCCGTTGTCCTTCTGCCAGGCGTGCCAGGTCCGCTGGGCGAAACCGAGGGCCGAGATCACGTTGGTCTCGAAGACCTTCCGCGCCACCTGGAGGTCCAGGTCGGCGATCGGCCCGAAGACCGGATTGGTGCCCGCGTTGTTCACCAGGAAGTCGACGCGGCCGAAGGCCTCCATCGCCCGGTCCACGGCGACGGCCTGGTGGGCCTCGTCGTGCGCCTTCCCGGCCACGCCGATCACCCGGTCCGCCCCGAGCTTGTCGACGGCCTCCTTCAGCGCGTCCTCGTTGCGTCCGGTGATCACGACCCGGTCGCCCCGGGCGACCAGCGCCTCGGCGATCCCGTAGCCGATGCCCCGGCTCGCCCCGGTGACCAGTGCGACCTTGCCGCTGTCCGTGCCGTTGTACGTCATGCCGTACGCCCTGCCTCTCCGGGGTGTCGTCAGCTGAGGGGGCCGCCGGCCACGTAGAGCACCTGGCCGGAGACGAAGCCCGCGGCCTCGCCGGTGAAGAAGGCGATGGCGTTGGCCACGTCCGCGGGGACGCCCACGCGCTGCACGGGGATCTGCGAGGCGGCGGCGAGCTGGAACTCCTCGAAGCCCATGCCGACGCGGGCCGCCGTCTGCGCGGTCATCTCGGTCGCGATGAAGCCGGGGGCGACGGCGTTCGCGGTGATGCCGAACTTGCCGAGCTCGATGGCCAGGGTCTTGGTGAAGCCCTGCAGGCCGGCCTTGGCGGCGGCGTAGTTGGCCTGGCCGCGGTTGCCGAGCGCGGAGCTGCTGGAGAGGTTCACCACGCGGCCGAACTTGGCCTCGACCATGTGCTTCTGACAGGCACGCGCCATCAGGAACGCACCGCGCAGGTGCACGTTCATGACGGTGTCCCAGTCGGTGTCGCTCATCTTGAAGAGCAGGTTGTCGCGGAGCACGCCCGCGTTGTTCACGAGGATCGTCGGCGCGCCCAGCGTGCTCGCGACCCGCTCGACGGCCGCCTCCACCTGGGCGGCGTCCGAGACGTCGCAGCCGACCGCGAGCGCCTTGCCGCCGGCGGCCGTGATGGCCTCGACGGTGTCCTTGCAGGCCGCCTCGTCCAGGTCGATCACGGCGACCGCCCGGCCCTCGGCGGCCAGGCGCAGGGCGGTGGCCGCGCCGATGCCCCGGGCCGCCCCGGTGACGATCGCGACGCGCTGCTCGGTGGTGGACATGCTGGTTCTCCTCGCCCTTGAGAGACGGCCGCCCGAGGTGAGCAACCGCTTAGTAGCTTCAGCTGAGGAGACGCTAGGAGCCTCGGCACCGCGGTGTCAACGGGGTCCCGGCCCGGTGGCGTTCGCGCCGCGGGCCCGGCGCCCGCCGGCCGGGGCGGAGCCGGCCCCGGACGGCGCGGCGGCGGGCCCGAGGGACGCCCCGGTCAGCGGACCAGCAGGTCCAGCAGGCGCTCCACCTCCGCGGCGGGATCGGCGGTCAGCCCGGTGTGCACCGGCCCGGGCTGGACCACGGTGCTGCGGGGGGCGATCAGCCAGCGGAACCGCCGCCCCGCGTCGTCGCCCGCCGCCTGGCCCGCCCGTTCGCCGCCCTCGCACAGCCCCTCGACCCCGCGCAGCGCCGCCCGGACCCCGGCCACGTCGGCCCGCGGGTCCAGGGCGAGGAGCTTGGCCTCGTCCAGGTGGGTGCGCGCGGCGACGTAGGAGTGCGCCCGGCAGTAGACGATCACGCCGGCGTTGAAGCACTCGCCGCGCTCCATCCGGGGCACCACGCGCACCAGCGCGTACTCGAACACGTCCCGCTTGGTCACTCGTCGCCGCTCTTCTGCTTGTTCTTGTTCTTGTCCGACTGGGGAGGGAGGCGCTCGGCGAGCCAGCCCGGCGGACCGGACTGCTGCCTGACCTCGGCCTCCATGGTGATCCTCTCGTGGATCGTCGCCGCGCGCGGCAGCAGCGCCGCCACGTAGGCGCGCCGCACCGCGTCGGCGGAGTCGAAGCCGGGTTCGTCGACGAGCCACTCGTCGGGGACGTCCGCCGCGACCTCGGTGAGCAGTTCCTCGGTCACGAGGGGGGACAGCTCGGCTGCGGCGGCCTCGATGTCCGGGCCGACGGGGGCCAGGACGTGGTCGGAGGCGTTGTAGGGCTTGGCGGCCGCGGCCTGGGCGGTGGGCCAGTTGTGGTGCCAGATCATCGTGGCGCCGTGGTCGATGAGCCAGAGGTCCCCGTGCCAGACCAGCATGTTCGGATTGCGCCAGGACCGGTCGACGTTGTTGATCAGCGCGTCGAACCAGACGACGCGCCCGGCCTCGACCGGGTCGGCCCGGTAGGCGAGCGGGTCGAAGCCGATCGAGCCGGGCAGGTAGTCCATGCCGAGGTTGAGCCCGCCGCTGGCCTTGAGCAGTTCCTGGACCTCCTGGTCGGGCTCGGCGAGCCCGATGACGGGGTCGAGCTGCATCTGCACCAGCCGTGGGACCCGCAGCCCCAGCCGCTGGGCGAGCCGGCCGCAGACGACCTCGGCGACCAGGGTCTTGCGGCCCTGGCCGGCTCCGGTGAACTTCATGACGTAGGTACCGAGGTCGTCGGCCTCGACGATTCCCGGGAGCGAGCCGCCCTCACGCAGGGGCGTGACGTAGCGGGTCGCGATCACTTCGGACAACATCCGGCCAGGTTACGGGGGTCAGCGGCGCGGAGCCCACTGGAAAATCAGCTCGTCGGCCGTGGTGATCGACGCCACCAGGGCGAGCGAGTTGCGGATCACCTCGGCGGTCCAGGAGGCGGGCACCCCGGCGACGGCGTCGGCCGGGACCACGACCTCGTAGCCGAGGTTCACGGCGTCGAAGACCGTGTTCGGGATCGCGATGTTGGAGGAGACCCCGGTGACGACGAGGGTCCGGATCCCGAGGTTGCGCAGCAGGGCGTCCAGATCGGTGCCGGCCATCGGGGAGAGCCCGTGGAGCCGCCGGACCACCAGGTCCCGCGCCTCCACCGTGAGGGGGGCGGCGACCTCCACCGCCCGGGTGCCGGTCAGCTGGCGCACGGGCAGCCTGCCGGCGGCCCGGAAGAGCCGTGCGTTGGTGCCGGCCCCCAGCCCGTCGGGGCGGCGCTCGGCGACGGCGTGGACCACCTGCACCCCGGCGCCGCGCGCGGCGGCGGCCAGCGCCGCCACCCGGCCGAGCATCCCGGAGTCCCGGGCCTCCTTGGCCAGTTCGGGCAGGGCGCTCTCCTCGCCGACCACCCCGTTCTGGCATTCGACGGTGAGCAGCGCCGTGGTGGCGGGGTCGAACTCCGGCATGGCGCCCCCTGGTGCGTCGACGGAAGAGGACGCATGATTCCTGACACACAGTCAGATGTGAAGGGGTGCGGGACGGATGGACACGACGAGGACGGGCGGGCAGGGGGCGCAGCGGCGCGGCCGCCGGGTGATGATGACGGACGGGGAGGTGGACGCCTTCCTGCGCGAGCAGCGCACCTGCCGGGTGGCGACGGTCTCCCCGGACGGGCGGCCGCACGTGGGCGCCCTGTGGTTCGCCTGGGACGGCACCTCGCTGTGGCTGTACTCGATCACCCGCAGCCGCCGCTGGTCCGATCTGCGCAAGGACCCCCGGATCTCGGTGGTGGTGGACGCGGGAGAGGAGTACGGGGAGCTGCGCGGGGTCGAGCTGTCCGGCACCGCGGTCTTCGTCGGCGAGGCGCCGCGCACCGGGGAGCCGTGCCCGGAGCTCGAGGAGGCGGAGCGGATCTTCCCGAGGAAGAACTTCGGCATCGAGGAGATGCCGCACGACGGCCGGCACGCCTGGATCCGGCTGACCCCGGACGCGATCGTCTCCTGGGACTTCCGCAAGCTCTAAGGGGTGTCGCGCACCGCGGCGGCCGCTTCTTCCAGGGCCTCGGCGGCGGCGCGGATGGAGGGCCGCCGGTCGGCGTCGGCGCGCCAGACGGCGTAGACGTGGCGCCGTACGGTGTCGGACACCGGCAGCAGGCGCACTCCCGGCGGCACCGGTCCCCGGCCCAGCCGGGGCGTCACGCACACGCCCAGCCCGGCCTCCACGAAGGCGAGCTGGGTGTGGTGCTCCTCGGCGATGTGCGTGACGCGCGGCTCGACGCCGGTACCGCGGAGGGTGAAGACCAGCCACTCGTGGCAGAACTGCCCCTCGTTCCAGGAGATCCAGTCGTCCCCGGCGAACTCGGCGAGGGAGATCTGCGTCCGGCCGGCGAGCGGGTGGTCGCGCGGGACCGCGATGTCGGCGGCGTCGTCCAGGAGGTGCATCCGGGTCAGCTCGGCCGGGACCGGCATCCGCTTGTTGTGCCAGTCGATGGCCAGGGCCATGTCGAGGTCGCCGCGGACCACGGCGGCCATGCTCTCCTCGGGCTCCTTCTCCCGCACCTGCACCCGCAGTTCGGGGTGGTCCGTGCGCAGGGAGACCAGGGTCTGGGGCAGCAGCCCGCGCATGGCGGTGGGGAAGGCGCCGATCCGCAGCTCCCCCACCGCGCGGCCGCGCTGGGCCTCGACGTCGGCCTGGGCCAGCTCCACCTGGGAGATGATCCGGGCGGCGTGGTCCGCGAGGATCCGCCCGGCGTCGGTGAGCCGGACCCCGCGGCCGTGCTTGGCCAGCAGGGGCTGGCCGACCTCCCGCTCCAGCTTGGCCATCTGCTGCGAGACCGCCGAGGTGGTCACGTGGAGTCCTCCCGCCGCCCCGCTGACGGAGCCGTGGCGGGCGAGGGCGTCGAGGGTACGCAGGCGTTCCAGGTTCAACATGTAAGCGATGCTACGCCTTCGTCCGCAGGAAATCTCGCTTGTCCTACGAGGTCGTGCACAGGAGAGTGAGGCCCATGAGCGCACCCGCCACACCTCGCCGCACCTCCTCCGCCCCCAACCCGGCCGTCTCCTCCGCCCCGCCGCGCGGGTCCCGTCGTACCGGCGCCCTCGACTGGCGCGTCCGCTTCGCCTTCCTCTCGGTGGTCTGGGGCTTCAGCTTCCTGTTCATCAAGGTGGGCACCGGGGCGTTCGCACCCTTCCAGGTCGCCCTCGGCCGGGTGTTCTTCGGGGCGCTCGCCCTGCTGGCGGTGCTCCTGGTGCGCCGTGAGCCGCTCCCCCGGGGCCGCCGGACCTGGGGGCACCTGGCGGTGGCGGCGCTCCTGCTCAACACCGCCCCCTTCGCGCTCTTCGCCTACGCCGAGCAGACCGTCACCTCGACCCTGGCGGGGATCTGCAACGCCACCTCCCCGCTGTGGGGCATGGCGCTCTCCCTGGTCGCCCTCTCCGAGGACCGCCCCACGCGCCGCCGATTCGCGGGGCTGGGCATCGGCTTCCTGGGCGTGCTCACCGTCCTGGGCGCCTGGCAGGGGTTCACCGGCGTCGACACCAAGGGCACCGCCCTGGCCCTGCTGGCCTCGCTCTGCTACCCCATCGGCTGGATCTACGTCCGCCGCACCCTGGCGGGAACCTCCGGCTCGCCCGTGGCCATGACCGGGGCGCAGCTGATGGTCTCGACCCTCCAGCTGGCCGCCGTCAGCTCCCTGTTCACCTCGGCCCCCGCCGCCTTCCCGCTGTGGCCGACCCTCGCGGTGATCACCCTGGGCGCGCTGGGCACGGGGGCCGCGCTGCAGATGCAGTACGGGCTGGTGACGGAGATCGGCCCGACCACGGCGCAGATGGTCACGTACTTCATCCCGGTGATCGCCACCACGGCGGGCGTCCTGGTCCTGGGCGAGCAGCTGCACTGGAACACCCCGGTGGGCGCGCTGATCGTCCTCGCGGGAGCCGCCCTCACCCAGGCCCGCCCACAGCCCGCGAAGAGGGGCTGACCTGCGGGGATCCCTGCCCTGAACTCCGTGCGGTCAGCACCTCGCCCAAGGGACGAACCATGAACGCGGCCACCTTCCTCCTGACCTTCGGCGGCGTCAGCCTGGTCGCCGGCGCCACCTTCGCCCTGAACATCCGGGGCGCCGCTGACGCGATGGAGCGCTACGCGGCGGCCAACGCCGAGCCGGCCATGCACTCCCGGGGGGGAGCTCGGTCCGCCGAAGCGGGTCATGTCGAAGCAGGTCTACCGCTTCCTGGGCACCGTGGTCGCCCTCGCGGGGCTGGTCCTCACCCTCGGCGGCCTGCTGGAACTCACCGCCTGAGCCGCCCCGCCGAAGGCCCCCGCCGCACCACGCGGCGGGGGCCTTCGCGTGCCCGCGCTCAGTCGAAGCGCGCGCCGGCCGCCGGGCGCACCGCCGCCGCCACGGCGTCGGCCAGGGGATCCACGTCCCGGCGGTGCAGGGTGGAGACGGTGATCCGTACGCCGGGCCCCGCCTCCACCCGGTAGACGGCTCCGGGGCGCACCGCCCAGCCTGCCGTCAGCAGCCGGGTGACCACCGCCGTCTCGTCGGCGACCGGTACCCATACGTTCATTCCGCTGCGCCCGTGCGCCGGCACCCCCCGCTCGGCCAGCGCCTCGACGAGACCGTCCCGGCGCAGCCCGTACGAGCGGGCCACGGCCGCCCCGTCCACCGCCCCGGTGGCCCACAGCTCGGCCACCGCGCTCTGGAGCAGCCGGCTGACCCAGCCGGGGCCCAGCCGCTGCCGCCCCCGGACCCGGTCCATCGTCACGGTGTCGCCCGTGAGCACCGCGAGCCGCAGGTCGGGGCCGTACGCCTTGGCGGTGGAGCGGACCAGCGCCCAGTGCCGGGTGGCGCCGCCCAGCGGGCAGAGCGGCAGGTCCACGATCCCGTGGCCGTGGTCGTCCTCGATGACCAGCACCTCGGGACGGCCGGACAGCAGCTCCCGCAGCAGAGCGGCCCGTTCCGGGCCGACCGCGGCCCCGGTCGGGTTCTGCGCGCGGGCCGTCACCACCAGCGCCCGGGCCCCGGCCGCGAGCGCCCGGGCCACCGCCTCCGGCAGGGGCCCGTCGTCGTCGACGGCCACCGGGAGCACCCGCAGGCCCAGCGCGGGGACCAGGTCCAGCACGCTCCCCCAGCCCGGGTCCTCGACCGCCACGGCGTCCCCCGGCCGCAGGTGGGCGGCCAGGACCCGTTCGATGCCGTCGAGCGCCCCCGAGGTCACCGCCAGGGCCCCGGCCGGAACCCCGTCGGCCTCGAAACCGGCGCGGGCGAGGCGGGCCAGGTCGGGGAGGACCGGGTCGTCCCCGTAGCGGGTGGGCGCCTGCGCGTACCGGCGGGCCGCGGCGGCCAGCGGCCCGTCCAGGGAGGGCAGCAGCGAAAGGTCCGGGTTGCCGTGCGCGACGTCCCGTACGCCTTCGGGCACGTCGGGGCGGAGCGCGTCGCGCGGGGTGCTGGCGGGCCGGCCGCGCACCCGGCTGCCGCGGCGGCCGTCGGTCTCGATGATCCCGCGCTCGCGCAGCGACCGGTAGGCGGCCGCCACGGTGTTGGGGTTCACGCCCAGCTCACCGGCCAGCTCCCGCATCGGCGGGAGCAGGGCTCCGGGCGCGAGGGCGCCCGATCCGACGCCCGACTCGATGCTGGCCGCGATTTCCGATGCGCGACGCCCACTGATCCTATATTCTCCTAGCACAAAGCCAATTATGCACTAGTACAACGGAGCCCGCATCATGAGCGTCACCCCCGTCGACTACGAGCCGACCGAGCGCACCGTTCCGAGCCGCTCCCGCCAGCGGGCCCGCTACGACCGCGAGACGGTGCATTCGATACTCGACCAGACCTACCTCTGCCACCTGGGGTTCGTCCGCGACGGCGCGCCGGTGGTCCTGCCCACGCTCTACGGCCGGGTGGGCGAGACCCTGTACGTGCACGGCTCCACGGGTTCGCGCCCGCTGCTGGCCGCGGGCAGGCAGGACCCGGGCCTGCCGGTCTGCCTGACCGTGACGCACGTGGACGGCCTGGTGCTGGCCAAGTCGGCCTTCCACCACTCGATCAACTACCGCTCGGTGGTCGTCCACGGCACGGCGTACCAGGTCACCGACGAGGCGGAGTGCCGCACGGCCCTGGACGCCCTCGTGAACAACGTCGTGCCCGGCCGCGCCGCCGACTCCCGGCCCGCCAACGCCAAGGAGCTCGCGGCGACGGCGGTGATCCGGCTGGACCTGAACGAGGTCTCCGCGAAGATCCGCACGGGTGGCCCGAACGACGACCCCGAGGACCTGGACCTCCCCTTCTGGTCGGGCGTGGTCCCGGTGGCGCCGGCGTACGGGACCCCCGTCCCGGCCGCCGGCCTGGCCCCCGGCATCGCCGTCCCGGACTACCTCAGCGCGCTCTGAGCCGCACGGGCGGGCCGGTCCGCCGGCCGGTCCGCCGCGCCCGCGGGCCTGCGCGCCTCGGCCGTGATCAGCGCGCCCACCGCCGACAGGAGCAGTACGGTGCCCAGGACCACGGCGCCGGTCAGCCGCTCCCCCAGCACCGCGACGGCGATGGCGGCCGCGCTCACCGGCTCGATCAGCATGATCACCGACACGGTCGCGGCGCGCACCGTCGCGGCCCCGGTGAAGTACAGGGCGTACGCCAGGGCCGTCGGCACCACGGCCACGTACACCAGCAGCCCGACCACCCGCACCGGTTCGGCGGTGTGCGGCAGCAGCCCCTCCACGGCGGCGAGCGGCAGCAGGCACACCGTGCCCACGCCCACCGACCAGGCGGTGGTCACCAGCGGGTCCCCGCCCGCCCCGCGCCGCCCGAGCCACCGCGCCCGCAGGGTCATCCCCGCGTACCCGGCGGCCGACAGCAGGGCCCAGCCGACTCCGAGCGGCCTCACCTCACCGCCCCCGGAGCCCAGCACCAGGACGGCGAGCCCGCCCAGGGCACCGCCGACGGCGGCCACCCCGCCCCACCCCAGCCGCTCGCCCATCCAGTACCGCGCGCCGAGCGCGATCAGGACGGGGCCCGCGCCCAGGGTGACCACGGTGCCGACGGCCAGGCCGGTCTCCCGCACGGCCCCGAAGTAGGCGGCCTGGAAGACGGTGAACATCAGGCCGGTCCCGATCAGTGAGAGGACCGAGGGCCGCGTCCCGCGCGGCGCCCGCGCGGGACGGCGTACGGCCAGCACGCCGAGCAGCACCACCAGTCCGCCGGCGCTGCGCCAGAAGGACAGGGCGAGCGGACCGAGGTCACTGGCCAGGAAGAGGAGGGAGGCCGCCGCCCCGGCGGTGCCCCAGGCGACTCCGGCGACGACGAGGTAGAGCAGGCTGCGCCCGGTGGCGGGCGAGTGGTTCGACACGTGTTTCTCCGCGCTTGCGTGAAGGATGAGGACTGCGGTTCATCGCTTCGCGGGCAGCACGGACCGCCCCGGGAACCCCCGTGGCTGGTCTCTCGTTCGGTGGCGGCCGCCCGCGCTAGGCGGCGGGCGGCGAAAGCACGGTGTCGTACATGCCGAGCACCCTACGCGCTGTCAGCCGCCCGGACCAGGGCGTTTCGGACCGGGGCGGGCCGGAGCGAACCGGACCGACCGCTCCTACGCCCTCGCCCGCTCGGCCTCGGCCCCGACCTCCGGAAGAACCGATTCCCCCACCACAGCCGGCTCCTGCGCCGGCCGCGCGGACTGGGCGATGAAGGCACCACCCAGAACCAGCGCCCCGCCGACCATCTGCCAGGTCGAAAGGTGCTCGCGCAGCAGCACCCAGGCCAGCACGGTGGCGACGACCGCCTCCAGATTGGCCACCACGCCCGCCACCTGCGGGGAGAGCATGCGCACCGAGACCACGCCGGTCAGGTAAGCGGCCACCGTGGCGACCAGCACCACCCAGCCGAGCAGCACCGGCGCGGGCACCTTCAGGTCCCCGAGCGCCGCGTCCCCGGCCAGTACCTGCCAGTCCATCTGCCAGGGGCGGGCCAGCACGGTCATCACCAGGGCGCCGATGATCATGCCGTACGCGATCACGCCCATCGGGTCGGGCACGTCCTCGCCGTCGGTGCCCTGGTCCGCGAAGACGAAGTAGAACGCCTGGCAGCAGGCGGCGGCGAGCCCGAGGAGCACCCCGAGCGGGTCCAGAGTCAGCCCGGACCAGATCTCGACCACGCAGGCCAGCCCCACGACGGCCACCGCCGCACCGGCCGCGGCCGCCCGGGTCACCGGCCTGCGCTGCACGAACCGGATCCAGCCGAGCAGCAGCGCCGGGCCCAGGTACTCCAGGAGCAGGGCCACGCCGACCGGGATCCGCGACAGGGAGGCGAAGTAGAAGGCCTGCACGCCCGCGACGGCGACCAGCCCGAAGC
>NZ_JZWV01000562.1 GCF_000966975.1 Streptomyces katrae
GCCCGAAGCCGGCCAGCAGCAGGGGCCGCCGCCGCACCAGGGCGCGGTGGCGCCAGGCCAGCGGGGAGAGCACCAGGGCCGCCCCCGCCACCCGCAGCCACACCATGTGGAGCGGGTCCAGACCCGCCTCGATCAGCGGCTTCGCCGCGACGCCGGAACCACCGAACGCACACGCCGAGACGAGGGCGAGGCCCAGTCCGGCGTTCTTCCCTGACGCTTGCATCGGGCCATCATGACAGGACGCGTCAGGAGCGTCACCAGGGTGACACCTGTTGAGACGCACCCGACACCGAGGGCCCGGGCACCCCCGACATCTGACAGCCCATCAGTATTGAATGTTCCGGTCCCCGGGGCTACGTTCCGCCGCACGTACCCGACGAGAAGGGGTGGACGCATGGCTGAAGTCACCGCGGAATCACGCATCGAGGCGCCCGCCGCGAAGCTCTGGGCCCAGCTGACCGACTGGGGCGCGTACGGCCAGTGGAGCATGACCCACACCGACTTCCCGAAGGGCGGCCCCGAGACCCTCGCGGTCGGCGCCACCTTCACCGAGAACATGAAGATGATGGGCTTCCCCGCCGAGGTCCTCTGGACGGTCTCGGAGCTGGAGGACCAGCGCCTGTTCGCCATCACGGGCAAGGGCCCGATGGGGGTCGCCGTCCTGACCCGGTACACCCTGACCGCCGACGGCACGGCGACGAAGGTCCGCATCGACGGGGAGTTCACGGGGGCCGCGGTGTCCCTGATGGCGGGCAAGCTCAAGGACTCGGCCACCGCCGCGCTGAACGAGTCGCTGCGCCGGCTCGCCGCCCTGGTCGCCTGACCCGCCCCCCCGCACACGCCGAACGGCGCGCCCCGCGAGAGTCCTCGCGGGGCGCGCCGTTCTCGTTCCGCCGGCCGGGTCAGTGCTCGTCGGCCAGGATCAGGTACAGCTTCTTGCGGGCGTCGTTGACGACCGCGAGGGCCTTCTCCCGCTGCTCGGGCGTGCCGGTCTTGAAGACCTGCCCGAAGGCCTCCATCAGGCCGACGCCGGCGGCACGGACCTCGTGCATCGCCTCGAAGTCGAAGCCTCGCCCGGCATCCGCCCAGGGGGCGTCGGGGCCCGACTCGGCCTCGGCGCGGCCGGAGTCCGTGAGCGTGAACAGCTTCTTGCCGCCCTCGCTCGCGCTGCTGATCAGCCCTTCGTCCTCGAGCAGCTGCAGGGTCGGGTACACCGAGCCGGGGCTGGGCTTCCACGCCCCGCCGCTGCGCTCGCCGATCTCCTGGATCATCTCGTAGCCGTGCATGGGCCGGTCGGCGAGCAGCGCCAGGATGGACGCGCGCACGTCGCCGCGCCGCGCCCTTCCGCGCGGGCCGCCGCGCCCGCCCCTTCCGCCGAAGGGCCCGCCGCCGAAGCCGGGGCCGAACGGCCCGAAGGCCGCGCGACGCCCCCTGAACTCCTCCCGACGGTCCGGCCCGCAGTGGCCGTGACCCCGTCCGTGCTCGTGTCCGTGGCCGTGCTGTCCGCGTGAACGCATCACTGCGCTCCTTTCGTCCGACTGTGCTTCCTTGACGTGTTCCACTATCGCTGATCCATCGCGATGCGTCAACGATATATCGGAAACTATTGCAAGGAGAGCCCACCGAAGGCGGCAACACCACTCCCCACCTGCACCCTTTGGGGTGGATCGGCGGCAGAACTCCTAGTCGATGCTCGTCCGCGCGTGCTGTTCTTGCCCCGCGAAACCACGGGAAGCCGACGAAAGGGGACATCCATGCGCCATCAGGGACGGATCAGGAAGTGGCTCGCCGCGGCGGCCGGCGCGGCCGCGCTGCTCTCCGCACTGCCGGGGCCGGCGGCAACGGCCGCGGCCGACGAGGTCCGGCCACTGGCGGGGAACATCCTCAACCTGCACCAGTGCGTGTACCAGCCCACGCCGGGGGTCGACTACCTCACGACGCTCGTGCCCAGTCTCGACGGGCGGTTCGCGGCGGGGACGAACATCTCGGCGGCACCGGACCGGGCCCTGTCCTGCGGCGGCGGTGACGGCAACTACACGCCGGTCTTCCCCTGGGCCTCCTTGGAATCCCTCGACCTGGGCTCCGGCCGCTACCTCAACCTGCACCAGTGCGTCTACTACTCCGACCTCCAGCACGACCACCTCACCGTGATCGTCGGGGGTCGGGGCAGCGAGTGGAGCGCCGGGACCAACGTCTCGAACACCCCCGACACCCAGGTCTCCTGCGGCCCCGGTCGCGGGCTCTACTACCTGGTGCCCCTGCTCTCCTCCGTCAAGGCGCTGGACCTGACCGCCGGGCGCTACCTCAACCTCCAGCAGTGCCAGTACTACTTCAGCCGCCTCACCGACCACTTCACCACCTTCCTGCCGAGCGGTGACGGCCGTTTCGCCACCGGCACGAAGATCTCCGGCACCGCCGACACGACCCCCACCTGCGGCTCCGGGGACGGGAACTACACCCTCATCCCCCTCCTGTCCGGCACCAAGGCCCTCTCCCGGACCTGACCCCCACCGCCCCCGCGGCCTTGGCGCGGGTCCGGACGGGCCCCCTACGGTCGGCCCCATGCGCATCCGAATCATCGACGCCTTCACCGACCGCCCCTTCCACGGCAACCCCGCGGGCGTCCTCCTCCTCGACGGTCCCTTCCCCCCGGACACCTGGCTCCAGCAGGTCGCCACGGAGGTCAACCTCTCCGAGACCGCCTTCGCCCACCCGCTGCCGCCCGGCGGGGACGCCGACTGGGCGCTGCGCTGGTTCACCCCCGTGGCCGAGGTCGACATGTGCGGCCACGCCACCCTCGCCACCGCGCACGCCCTGGCCACCAGCGGCCTCGCCGAGGGGCTGATCCGCTTCACCGCCCGCTGCGGCATCCTCACGGCCGAGGTCGCCGAGGACGGGACGATCACCATGGACTTCCCCACCTCCTCCCTCACCCCCGTCGAGGCCGACCCCGAGATCGCCCGCGCGCTAGGCGCCGGCATCAAGTCGGTCCACGACACCTCCGCGCACATCGGAGACCTGGTGGTGGAGCTGGCAGACGAGCGGACCGTACGGGAGCTCTCCCCCGACTTCGCGGCCCTGCGCGGCCACTCCCGCCGAGGGGTGATCGTCACGGCCCCCGCCGAGGACCCCGCCCGCGGCTACGACTTCGTCAGCCGCGGCTTCTTCCCCGCCCTCGGCATCGAGGAGGACCCGGTGACCGGCAGCGCCCATACGGCCCTCGCCCCGTTCTGGGCGGCGCGCACCGGCCGCACCGAGATGACCGGCCTCCAGGGCGGTACCCGCACGGGCCTGGTCCGGGTGCGCCTCGCGGGCGAGCGCACGCTCCTGACCGGCCACGCGGTCACGGTCATCGACGGCGAGCTGCGCACCTCCCCCTGAGGGGACTGCTCCACCTGAGGGACTACGGGGTCGGCAGCCAGCCGACCTTGCCCGCGAGCAGGGCGTACCCGCCGAAGGCCACGATGTCGAGCAGGGCGTGCGCGACGACCAGGGGCCCGACCCGGCCCCAGCGCCGGTAGGCGAGGACGAAGACGACGCCCATCACCACGTTGCCGAGGAACCCGCCGATGCCCTGGTAGAGGTGGTACGAGCCGCGCAGCAGGGAGCTGGCCAGCAGCGCGGCCGCCGGAGACCAGCCCAGCCCGTCCAGCCGGCGCAGCAGGTAGGCCAGCACGATGACCTCCTCCACCACGGCGTTCTGCACCGCGGAGAGGATCAGCACCGGGAACTTCCACCAGACGTCGGGCAGGGCCTCGGGCACCACCGTCAGGTTGAAGCCGGTGGCGCGGGCCGCCAGGTAGAAGGCCAGCCCCGCGCTGCCGATCGCGGCGGCCACCAGCGCGCCCCGGGCCAGGTCCGGTCCGGGGCGGGTGCGGTCGAAGCCCAGCACCCGCAGCCCGGGCGCGCCCTCGCGGGTCAGCAGGTGCGCGACGAGCAGCACGGGCACCAGGGCGGTGGCGATCCCGAACAGCTGCCAGGCCAGGTCGAGCCAGGGCCGCCCGGGGGCGTAGGAGCCGTTGAGGGTGGCGGCCTGGTCCTTGAGGCCGCCCGGCTTGGTGAGCGAGCCGATGAAGCTGATCAGCGCCGAGACCCCGCTCGCGCCCAGCGACAGCGCGAGCACGAGCAGCGTCTCGGTGCGCAGGACCGCGCGCCGCCCGTCCTCGCGCAGCTCCACGACCACCGGCTCCGGCTCCGCCCGCACGCCCGACTCCCGTCCTGCCCCGTCCGTCACGCTCCGACCACCCCATACTGCCTCCTCGGAGGCCGGACGGAATCACCAGGACTGGACCGAGGACGGAACGGAGCGGGGCGGAGCAGGGCCGGAACAGGTCCGGGGCAGGCCGGCAGCGGGCAGAAGGTCAGCGGCGGGCGGCCGCGGGCGCGTCCACCTCCTGGCCCTCCAGCCCGACCGGCCAGGTGTGCACGGGGTCTCCGCGGTGCATCAGCTCGCTGTAGCGGCGGGTCGTGGCCGCCAGTGCGGCGCCGCGGTCCAGTCCGCCCGCGAGCGCGCGGTGGTAGGTGTCCACCTGCCAGGTCGCTCCGTTCACACGGCGCCGGCACCGCTCCTCGATGATCCCCAGGTACAGGTCGCGGTCGGCGGGCTCGATGCCCCAGGCGTCCAGTCCGGCCGCCGCCATCGGCAGCAGCTCCTCCAGCACCAGCCGCACCGCCGGCACGCTCGCCAGTCCGCCGGAGCGCCCCTTGCGTGGCCAGCGGATCCGCGCGTCGATCCCGTACCGGCAGGCGGCGTCGAAGTTGGCCTCCGCCTCGGCGAAGGACAACCGGGTCCACACCGGGCGCGGCTCGTCCGCGAGGGTGCGCACCAGCCCGTAGTAGAAGGCGGCGTTCGCGACCACGTCGGCGACGGTGGGCCCGGCGGGCAGCACCCGGTTCTCCACCCGCAGGTGCGGCACCCCGTCCGCGACCCCGTAGACGGGCCGGTTCCACCGGTAGACCGTGCCGTTGTGCAGCACCAGCTCCTGGAGGCTGGGCACCCCGCCCTCGGCGAGCACCCGCAGCGGCTCCTCCTCGTCGCAGATGGGCAGCAGGGAGGGGAAGAAGCGCACGTTCTCGGCGAACAGCTCGTACACCGAGTCCACCCACTTCTCCCCGAACCAGGTGCGCGGCCGCACCCCCTGGGCCTGCAGCTCGGGCGGCCGGGTGTCCGTGGCCTGGGTGAACAGCGGCGGCCGCGACTCGCGCCACAGCTCGCGCCCGAACAGGAACGGGGAGTTCGCCCCCACCGCGATCTGTACGGCGGTCACCGCCTGGGCGGCGTTCCACACGTCCGAGAACCGCGCCGGGGTGACCTGGAGGTGCAGCTGTACGGAGGTGCAGGCGGCCTCCGGCACGATCGACCCGGTGCTCCAGGTCAGCCGCTCGACCCCCTCGATGTCGAGCCGGAAGTCCTCGCCGCGCATCATCAGGATCTGTTCGTTGAGCAGCGAGTAGCGGTCCACCGCGGACAGGTTGGCCAGGGCCAGGTCGGCACGGGTGATCGTCGGCAGGATCCCGATCATCACCACCCCGGCGTCGATCTCCGCGGCCTGCCGGTGGGCGTAGTGCAGGCCCGCGCTCAGTTCCTCCGCGAGCCGGTCGAATACCCGGCCGTCGAGCCGGTGCGGGAGTACGTTCACCTCCAGGTTGAACATTCCGAGTTCGGTCTGGAAATCCGGGCTCGCTATCCGCTCCAGGACCTGTGCATTCACCATGCGCGGCAAACCGTCGGCACCCGCGAGATTCAGCTCGATCTCCAGTCCCATCATGTTCTTGGGGCGGTCGAACCTCTTCTCCGCCAGAAGCCGCTCCAGTCCCTCCAGGCACTCGTGAAGCTTCCTCCGATACCGATGCCGATCGGACAGGTCGAATCCGCCTGCCACGACCTTCTCCCCCATCGAAGCGTCCCTCCTCGAGCGGGCCTGGCCCGGTGCACCCGGGCGCGCGTTACGGTCGATGATGCCCAGGGCCCGTGATCGATAACGCCGCGGGGAGCGGCTTGGCGGGGAGCGCGCGCCGGTGTGGCCGGATGGTCGCTCCGGCACATTCACCTGGCAACCCGTGATGCGCAAATTCCGTATGGGTTTTACCTGCCCATGATTACCGGCACTTTCCAGCCGAGCCCCCGTCCGGTAACCTCCGAGGTCAGCGCGGGTTCCCTCACGCGCGAGCGGCATGAATGCCATGACAGCGGGTCCGGTAAGCGCCTTGTCGGCAATAGGCGGGACAGCTAGCCGAAACACTGCGTGAACACATGTCGTATAAACTCCGCAAACGAGGCAGAGAGTTGGCGCGCGGCCATTGCCCCAATGCCCACCTCTGACCCCAGAATGCGACAGCGCCGTCCGCACCTTCCCCTGCACCACCGGTCTCCCAAGTGAGAGGCGACCCACCATGCCGCTGCATGTCCCCCCGGCTCCCGCGCCCGCCCTGCGCAGCGTCCTCGCGGCACTCGGTTCCCCCACCGCCGTCCACGAGGCGCACACCCCCGCCCTGCGCGCGGTCCAGGGTCCGATGACCGCCGAGCTCCCGCTGCCGGTCCACGTGCTCGACCGCCTGAGCGTGTCCGGCCGCGCGGCCGACGGCAGGCCGCCCCGCACCCGCCTCACCGGCTGGCGGTTCCTGATCCGCAGCGGCGACCGCTTCGTGGCGGCGGCCGACACGCGGCTCACCCCTGACGGCTGGGCCTTCTCGCACTTCTTCGAGGGCCCCTACGTCGCCGCCACCGAGCGCGCCCTGCGCCAGGCGGAGCAGCTCGGCAAGAGCTACCAGCCACGGCTGCTGTCCGTACCCGAGCTGTACATGCTGACCCTGTGGCTGCACGGGGCGGTGGGCGCCGACGCCGCCGCCGGCCTGCCCGCCGCCGCCGATCTGCTGGTGCCGCTGGCTCCGGCCCCGCCCGGGATCGCCCCCTACCGGCCGCACCCCGTCTCGGAGCTGCTGCCGGTACTGACCCACCGGCTGACCCCGGCGGCCCCGCCGCTGCCGCCCACCCTGGCGGCCCCCGCGGCCTGACCCGTATCACCCATTCGGCCTAGTCCCCCGGGGTCAGCCGCGAACCATCCGAAAGGACAGGGCAGTTGGCTTGAACCGCCCGCACGAGTGATGCGTCTTCAATCCATGAGGACTGCTGCCGGGAAATCCCTGCGAAGCAGCCGTCATGGGGGAAGACTGAGGACCATCCTCCCCGCAGGTGCGGGGACGACCCAGGGGGACGGCCATGAACCACGCATCGAGCCGTAGCGAACAGACCCGCGAACAGACCACACCGCAGCGAAAGAACGCATCCATGTGCCAGCACCAGCCTGCCTGCCCGTCATCAGATTCCGCCGACCGGGAGGCCGCGCGCCCGGTGGCCAACCACCCGGAACAGGGCTGGAGCCTGCTGTGCAACGGCGTCCTGCTCTTCGAGGACACCGGTGAGCTGCTGCCGGACGGCAAGATCATCGCTCCGCACCGCCCGCTCGCGGCGGCCTGAGCACGCACGCATGGAAAGGGGCCGGCCCCGGAGCGGAAAGCTCCGGGGCCGGCCCCTTCACCGTGTCAGGGTTCAGTTGTCGTACTCGTCCAGCGGCGGGCAGGAGCACACCAGGTTGCGGTCGCCGAAGGCGCCGTCGATCCGGCGCACCGGCGGCCAGTACTTCTCGGCGGCGGAGACACCACCGGGGAAGACCGCCTCGTCACGGGTGTACGGGTGGTTCCACTCGCCGCCCAGCGAAGCCGCCGTGTGCGGGGCGTTGGCCAGCGGGTTGTCGTCCGCCGGCCACTCGCCGCCCGCGACCCGCTCGATCTCGGCGCGGATGGCGATCATCGCGTCGCAGAAGCGGTCGATCTCGGCGAGGTCCTCGGACTCCGTCGGCTCGATCATGAGCGTGCCGGCGACCGGGAAGGACATGGTCGGGGCGTGGAAGCCGTAGTCGATCAGGCGCTTGGCGATGTCGTCGACGCTGACGCCCGTCTCCTTCGACAGCGGCCGCAGGTCGATGATGCACTCGTGGGCGACCAGGTCGCCCGGGCCGGTGTAGAGCACCGGGTAGTGCGGCTCCAGGCGCTTGGCGATGTAGTTGGCGCCGAGCACCGCCACCTGAGTGGCGCGGCCGAGTCGGACCGACGCCCGTCTCCGGGCCGGCGGTCGGCTGGAGCGGGTGGTTCGGCAGGTACGGGGCCAGGTGCGCCCGGACACCGACCGGGCCGACGCCCGGGCCGCCGCCGCCGTGCGGGATGCAGAAGGTCTTGTGCAGGTTCAGGTGCGAGACGTCGCCGCCGAAGTGACCCGGCTTGGCCAGACCCACCAGGGCGTTCAGGTTGGCACCGTCCACGTAGACCTGGCCGCCCGCCTCGTGCACCTGGGCGCAGATGTCGGCGACGTGCTCCTCGAACACACCGTGCGTCGACGGGTAGGTGATCATGAGCACGGCCAGCTCGTCGCGGTACTGCTCGATCTTGGCGCGCAGGTCGTCGGTGTCCACCTCGCCGTCGTCGGCGGTCTTGACGACGACGACCTTCATACCGGCCATCACGGCGCTGGCGGCGTTGGTGCCGTGCGCGGAGGACGGGATGAGGCAGACGGTGCGCTGCTCGTCACCGTTCGCGCGGTGGTAGGCGCGCACGGCCAGCAGGCCGGCGAGCTCGCCCTGGGAGCCGGCGTTCGGCTGGATGGAGACCTTGTCGTAGCCGGTGACCTCGCAGAGACGTTCCTCCAGCTCGCTGATGAGCGTGAGGTAGCCCCCGGCCTGCTCGACCGGGGCGAAGGGGTGCAGCTGGCCGAACTCGGGCCAGGTGACCGGCTCCATCTCGGTGGTCGCGTTGAGCTTCATGGTGCAGGAGCCCAGCGGGATCATGCCGCGGTCCAGCGCGTAGTCCTTGTCCGAGAGCTTGCGCAGGTAGCGCAGCATCGCGGTCTCGGAGCGGTGCTGGTGGAAGACCGGGTGGGTCAGGTACGCGTCCGAGCGCAGCAGGCCCTCGGGCAGCGCGTCCTCGGTGGTGGCGTCCAGGGCCTCGATGTCGGCGGAGACGCCGAAGGCGGCCCAGACGGCCTCGATGTCGGCGCGCAGCGTGGTCTCGTCGCAGGAGACCGAGACGTGGTCGGCGTCGGCCTGGTACAGGTTGACGCCGTTCTCACGGGCGGCGGCGACGACCTCGGCGGCCTTGCCGGGGACCCGGGCGGTGACGGTGTCGAAGAAGGAGCCGTGCACCAGCTCGACCCCGCCGGCCGTCAGGCCCGCGGCGAGGAGCGCGGCGTAGCGGTGGGTGCGGCGGGCGATCGTCTTCAGGCCGTCCGGGCCGTGGTAGACGGCGTACATACCGGCCATGACGGCGAGCAGCACCTGCGCGGTACAGATGTTGCTGGTGGCCTTCTCGCGGCGGATGTGCTGCTCGCGGGTCTGCAGGGCCAGACGGTAGGCCTTGTTGCCGTCCGCGTCCACGGAGACGCCGACGAGGCGGCCGGGCAGCGAGCGGGCGTGCTTGGCCTGGACGGCCATGTAGCCGGCGTGCGGGCCGCCGAAGCCCATCGGGACGCCGAAGCGCTGGGTGGTGCCGACGGCGATGTCCGCGCCGAGGGCGCCCGGGGAGGTCAGCAGGGTCAGCGCGAGCAGGTCGGCGGAGACCGTGACGATCGCGCCCAGCTCGTGGGCCTGGTCGATGACGGCCTTGATGTCGCGCACGGCGCCGGAGGCGCCCGGGTACTGGAGGAGCACGCCGTAGACGCCGCGCTCGGCGATCTCGGCCGGGATGCCCTCGGAGAGGTCCGCGACGACGACCTCGATGCCGATCGGCTCGGCGCGGGTCTCGATCACGGCGATGGTCTGCGGCAGCGCGTCGGCGTCGACGAGGAAGACGTTGCCCTTGACCTTGCCCACGCGGCGGGCCAGCGTCATGGCCTCGGCGGCGGCGGTGCCCTCGTCGAGCAGGGAGGCGCCCGAGGTCGGCAGGCCGGTCAGTTCGGCGACGACGGTCTGGAAGTTCAGCAGCGCCTCGAGGCGGCCCTGCGAGATCTCCGGCTGGTACGGGGTGTAGGCCGTGTACCAGGCCGGGTTCTCCATGACGTTGCGCAGGATCACCGGCGGCGTGAACGTGCCGTAGTAGCCGAGGCCGATCATCGAGGAGAGGACCTGGTTGCGGTCGGCGAGCGAGCGCAGCTCGGCGAGCACCTCGGCCTCGGTCCGCGCCTCGGGCAGGTTCAGCGCTTCGGCGGTCTTGATCACATCCGGCACCGCGGCGGCGGTCAGCTCGTCGAGGGAGCCGTAGCCCACCTGGGCGAGCATCTTCGCCTGCGCCTCGGCATCCGGGCCGATGTGACGCTGCTCGAAGGGGATGCCCCGCTCGAGCTGGGAGAGCGGAATGCGGTTGGCGGTCATTACGGAGGCCTCCTGGTCGTATGACCTGCGAGGGGCACCACGGCGCGGGCACCCGGACGGCCTCCCCCTCTGTCATCTCAACCTGAGAGCTTCACCGGAGTCGTGGGGATCGCCCGTCGTCCGGCTTTCACCGTCGGTGAGGAGTGGGGACCGGCACTGCGCGCCCGGCACCCGCTCCTGCTTTCCAGAGTGGCCTCGTCACGTGCGGTACGTATGCCTGAGAGATTCCGGGGAGGATTTGCTCCTTCGGCGCCTCCGACGTACTCACTCGGAGGACTCTCCCGCACAGGGTCAACAGCCATCACCCAGCCTACCAGCGAGGATCTGGACCCTCCCTCGAGTGGCCCCCTATCGGAATATGCACTTTTGTAGTCATTACGGATGACTGCGACCACGTGGAGGGACCGTGCAGACCGACATCGATCCGCGCAGCCTGATCGGCCGCAAGGCGTTCGACCGGAACGGGGCCAAGATCGGCACCGTGGACGAGGTCTACCTGGACGACGCCACGGGTGTCCCGGAGTGGGCCGCGGTCCGCACCGGCCTGTTCGGCCGGGACGCCTTCGTCCCGCTGGAGCCGAGCGAGGTGGTCGGAGAGGTGCTGCGCGTCCCGTTCGAACGCTCCCTGATCAAGGACGCCCCCGACTTCGGGGTGGGCCGCCACCTCTCCCCCGAGCAGGAGCTCCAGCTCTACCACCACTACGGCCTGGACGTCTCCCTGCCCGGGGACTTCCACGTCCCCCCGCCGTCCGACTAGGGCTGGGAGGCGTCCGGCCGGCCCACGAGGGGCAGCGGGTCGGAGGCCTCCAGCTCGGGGTCGTCCAGCAGGAAGGTCCGGACCCGTCCGGGCGGTGAGCCGGGCTGCTCGAAGCGCACGGTGACCCGCCCGACCCCGCTGCCCTGCACCCAGCCGGGCCCGTACAGCGCATGCCGTACGTCGCTCCCGGCGGGCCAGTGGCGCGCCGCGGCCTGGGGCTGGTCCTCCACCGGCGCCACGGCCGTCTCAGCGGGCCCTGGAGCCCCTAGGGCCCCGGATATCCCGGAGGCCACGGCGGCACCCGTAACCCCATCGGTCTCCTCGGCCTCCCGGACCCCGTCCGGCGGAGCGGCGCCCGCCTCCTGGGCCACCGCGCCGAGCGCCTGGGCGAAGAGGTCCTCCTGGGTGTAGTCCGCCAGCCCGCTCACGCCGACCCCCAGCAGCCGCACCCCACCGGTGGTGTCCACGCCCTCCAGCAGCCGGGCGGCCGCCTCCCGCACCACCGCCGGATCGTCGGTGGGCCCGCGCAGGGTCTCGGAGCGGGTCAGGGTGGAGAAGTCGTAGCGGCGGACCTTCAGGACGATGGTCCGCCCCGAGTGCCCCGAGGCCCGCAGCCGGCCCACGCACCGGTCGGCGAGCCGCTGCACCTCGA
>NZ_JZWV01000563.1 GCF_000966975.1 Streptomyces katrae
GTCCTCCACCGACACCGACTTGGCATCCCGCTCCGCGACCACCGGCCGGTCGTCCAGGCCCAGCGCCATCCGGTACAGGCCGACCCCGTGCGCCCGGCCCACCATCCGGACCAGCTCGTCCTCCCCGGCCTCGGCCAGCTCCCCCACGGTGGTGATCCCGGCCCGGCGCAGGTGCTCCCCGGTGGCCGGGCCCACCCCGGGCAGGGTCCGCACCGACATCGGGGCGAGCAGCTCGCGCTCGGTCCCCGGCTCGATCAGCAGCAGCCCGTCCGGCTTGGCCTCCTCCGAGGCCACCTTGGCCAGCATCTTCGATCCGGCCAGGCCCACCGAGCCGCTGAGCCCCGTCGCGGCCGTGATGTCGGCCCGCAGCCGCTCCCCCGTGGCCCGGGCGCTCGCGGAGTCGAAGGCCGTCCCGCCCGCCTCCAGGTCCACGAAGGCCTCGTCCAGGCTGAGGGGCTCCACCAGCGGCGACAGCTCGCGCAGCAGGCCCATGACGACCTCGCTGACCTCGCGGTAGAGGGTGAAGCGGGGGATCAGGTAGGCGCCGTTGGGACACAGCCGGCGGGCCTGGGCCGTCGGCATCGCCGAGTGCACCCCGAAGCGCCTGGCCTCGTAGGAGGCGGTGGCCACCACACCGCGCGGGCCGAGCCCGCCCACGATCACGGCCTTCCCGCGCAGACTGGGCTTCGACGCCTGCTCCACGGAGGCGTAGAAGGCGTCCATGTCCAGATGCAGGATGGTCGGCGCGGTTCTCACAGCACCGATGCTGCCGCATGCCACTGACAAGGCGGTGATCCGGCGTGGCCGCACCCGGCAGGCGTACCCGCCGCGCCGTCGGCTGCGGCGTCAGCCGGCCCGGTTCCGGCGTGCCGCCAGCTCGTCGGCCGGGTTGTGGCCCACCACGGTCTCCCCGGTGTCGACGCGCTCCCCGTGCAGCTGCGACAGCGCGTTCTCGACGTCCCGCCAGACCACGCCCACCGCGATGCCGAACACGCCCTGGCCGCCCTGGAGCAGGCTCACGACCTGGTCGGGGGAGGTGCACTCGTACACGGTCGCGCCGTCGCTCATCAGCGTCATGCGCTCCAGGTCCGAGAAGCCCCGGCCGCGCAGGTGCTGGACGGCGGTGCGGATGTTCTGCAGGGCCACCCCGGTGTCCAGGAAGCGCTTCACGATCTTGAGGACGACGACGTCCCGGAAGCTGTACAGCCGCTGGGTGCCGGACCCGTAGGCGGGCCGCACGCTGGGCTCCACCAGCCCGGTGCGCGCCCAGTAGTCCAGCTGCCGGTACGTGATCCCGGCGGCGGCGCACGCCGTCGGCCCGCGGTAGCCGACCTGCTCGGGGGCCGGGGCCTCGTTCACCGGTCCGACCGGTTTCGACGCCGGCTGACGGTGCGCGGAACCCGCCCCGCCCCCGAGGAGCGGGGACGGTCCACCGTCACTCCGTACGGGGACTCCCCCGGTCGTACCGTCGCCCGTGATCCTCACGCCGACCCTCCGTCCTTGACCTGCCACCTCGAAGGTAGGCAGTGACCAGGGGTGCGTCAACGATCGCCACACTCGGCACGCCGAGTGATAATCACCCTGAGAGTGGTTTCCCGTACCCCATCGCCGGGAAAGGCTACTCGAATGGGCTGAAGGTGCCGGGTGGGGCGACGCGGCCCTCACCGCGCGGGCTCCGGCCCTACTGCGGGCCCGTGCCGAAGTCCTCGGGAGAGATCTGGTCGAGGAACTCGCGGAACTTCTCCACCTCGTCCTCCTGCTCGTCGGGAATGGCGATTCCGGCGTCGTCCAGCACGCCGTCGCTGCCGTAGATCGGCGTCCCCGTCCGCAGGGCCAGCGCTATGGCGTCGGAAGGCCGCGCGCTCACCTCCACTCCACTGGCGAAGACCAGCTCGGCATAGAAGACGCCCTCCCGCAGATCCGTGATCCGGACCTCGGTCAGCTCCTCGCCGACCGCCTCCAGCACGTCCTTGAAGAGGTCGTGCGTCAGCGGCCTGGCAGGGGCCATCCCCTGCTGCGCGAAGGCAATGGCGGTCGCCTCCCCAGGACCGATCCAGATGGGGAGGTACCGGTCGCCTCCCACTTCACGCAGGAGCACGATCGGCTGGTTGGAGGGCATTTCCACCCGGACACCCACAACGTCGAGCTCGTTCACACAGCAACCCTAGGACCTGCCCGGCCGGTTTGGGTAGTCGGGGCCCGGTCGCGCCGTCGCCGTTCAGTGCAACCGCACCCCGAGGGCGCTCTGCACGAAGGCCTCGTGGAGCCTCACGGAGAGCCCCGCGAGCTCCTTCATCGTGGCCTCCGCATGTGCCCTGGTCTGCGGGTTGCGGTGGCGGCGCAGCGGGGCGACCACCTGTTCCACCAGGCCTGCCTCCCGGTCGGCCGCCGCCTTCATGGTCCGCAGGTGGCGCGGTTCGAGTCCGAAGCGGCCGAGATCGGCGATCAAGCGGGCCACGGCCACCGCCTCGGCGTCGAAACCGCCGCCGGGCTCCTCCGCGAGGAGCCCGTACGAGTCCCACTCGGCCCGTACGACTCCCACTCGGCGAGCTGTGCCTCGTCCACCTCGGCGGCGGCGATCAGCTCGGCCCGCCCGACCCGGGCCGCGGCCGGCGGCTCACCGCCCGCCTCACCGGACCCGCCGCCGCGCGCGGCGCCCTCCACGGACTCCCCGTGCGCGGCCGGGGCCGGAATCCGGACCTGCTCGCCCCGGTCCAGCGCGTCGAGCTGCTCGCGGATCACCTTCAGCGGCAGGTAGTGGTCCCGCTGGAGGCGCAGGATCCGCGCCAGCCGCTCCACGTCGCCGGTGCTGAACTTGCGGTATCCGGACGGTGTGCGCCGGGGCTCCACGAGCCCCTCGGCCTCCAGGAACCGGATCTTCGAGATCGTGACTTCGGGGAACTCGTCACGCAGCAGGTTGAGCACCGTGCCGATGCTCACCAGCTGCCCGGCCGAGCCGGCGGTGCCGGCGGCGCCCTTCTTCGGGGCGCCGCCGGTCGGGGTGCGCAGCATGGGACCTTCCCTCCGGAGGTCCCCCCGGAGGATCTCCGGGGGTGGGGGTCAGACGCCCCGCAGGCTGGCGTAGAAGACCAGCCGGTACTTGCCGATCTGCACCTCGTCGCCGTTGTGCAGGGCGACCGAGTCGATCGGCTCGCGGTTCACGTACGTGCCGTTGAGGCTGCCCACGTCGGCGACGGTGAAGCCGCCCTCCGGGCCCCGGCGGAACTCGACATGCAGCCGGGAGACGGTGACGTCGTCCAGGAAGATGTCGCTCTGCGGGTGCCGGCCCGCCGTGGTCAGCTCGCCGTCCAGCAGGAAGCGGCTGCCCGAGTTGGGGCCGCGCCGCACGATCAGCAGGGCGGAACCGGGCGGCAGTGCCTCCACCGCCGCCTGGGCCTCGGGCGAGAGCGAGGGCGAGACGTGCTGTCCGGTCGCCTCGGCCTCGTAGGCCTCAAGACCCGAGATCGAGATGGTGGACGTGGTCTCCGAGGCGCGCTCGGGCGTCAGGCCCGGACGCAGCGGCGCCCCGCAGTTGGAGCAGAAACGGCTCGCCGCGTCGCTGCGGTGCCCGCACCTGCCGCACGTCTGCCCCGCGGAGGCACTGGTGGCGTACGGGTCGGGGGCGTAGCCCCCACCCGCGTTCGGGGCTGCCTGGTCCCCGGAACCTATGCGCCCCGCAGCCGCGGGACCGCCGGCCGACGGACCCTGCGCGCCGCCCACCTCGTCACGGAAGAGCGGGCGGTCGCCCTGGCCCTCTCCGTCGCCGTGCCCCGCACGGTGACGTGCCGAACCGCTTTCCTCGCGGTTCTTCTTGCCGAACAACTTCTCAAACAACTTCACGGGCGATTCCCCTTGACCGAAACAGACCCGCCCGTGGGGCAGGACGAACTCCGCATACACACACCTGCCGACCCGGACATCCTGACAACGTCCGTAACCACCAGACAGTTTCCACCACGCACCGCGACTTCGGTGCGTCGACCCCCCGCAGGCGTCAGCCCGCGTGGGACCGTCCTCGCGCCGCCCCGTCTCACGGCGATGACGACCGAGCGTAGTCAGGCTGCTTCGCAGCCCGCAAGGCATCCACAACGATCTTCGCCGACCGTGTGACGGCGACCGTGGCCTGTTCCTTCTCCATGGTCTGCACGACACCGCCCGGGATGTTGAGCGCCGGCTCCAGATCCTGCGGTTTGCCGATCACCCTGAACTCATAGGCCTGTGTGATCTTCTTACCGTCGATCGCGACCCCGCCGCCCTCGTCCGAGAAGTACGAGCCCGCCACCACGCGCACGCCGTTGATCTGGATCGCCTCGGCCCCGGCCGCCCGCAGCTCCTGGAGGGTGTCCAGCAGCTGGTCGGAACGCACCTGGCCCTTGGCGTCGGTGATCCTCAGTGTGATGCCGGGGCCCTGTGCGGCCACGGTACCGGCCAGGATGCCCAGTTGGCGCTCCCGCTCGAGCGTCTGCTTGCGGGCCTCCTCGGCCTGGTTGGAGCTGCTCTGCAGCTCCTTGCGCTGGTCGTCCAGCTTCTGCTTCTCGTCCTCCAGGCGCTTGGTCCGCCCGTCCAGCTCGTCGAGGATCCGTACGAGGTCCTCCTGCCGGGCACCGCGCAGCGGCGCGCTGGAGTCGCTGTTGGAGCGCACCTGGATGGCCAGGCCGAGTCCCAGGACGAAGAGCAGCAGCGCGACGATCAGTTGGGCCCGGCTGAACCTCGGCGGCCACAGCCCGGCCGCCAGGCGCTGCCGGCCCGTCTGCTCCGGCTCCGGTTCCGGCCGCACGGCACCGGGAAGGGGCGCGTCCGGGCGCGGAGCCCCCGCGTCCTTCGGCTCCGGCTCCGCTCCCGGGTCCCCCTGCGGGACGTTGTCGCCACTCATCGGCCTCACGCCCGGAAGACGTGCCGGCGGATGGCCGCCGCGTTGGAGAAGATCCGGATGCCGAGGACGACGACCACACCGGTCGACAGCTGCGAGCCGACGCCCAGCTTGTCGCCGAGGAAGACGATCAGCGCGGCGACGACCACGTTCGACAGGAACGACACCACGAAGACCTTGTCCACGAAGATGCCGTCCAGCATGGCGCGCAGACCTCCGAACACCGCGTCCAGGGCCGCCACCACGGCGATCGGCAGATAAGGCTCCACCACGGCCGGCACTTCGGGGCGGACGAGAAGTCCGACCACCACTCCCGCCAGGAGGCCCAGTACCGCGATCACGACGCACCCTTCTTCGGCTCTTCTGCAGTAGCCGTCCGCACGGTCAGGCTCGACGCGGCCGGCAGTTTCGCCTCGTCCACCGGGGACAGGCTGTAGCGGATCCCGTAGCTCTCCTGCAGCACGTGCAGGTACTGCCCGTCCACGGAGTCCTGGAACGCGGTGCCGAGCCGCTTCTTGTCCCCGATGGCGAGGACCTCGTACGGCGGCACCAGTGGCCTGTTGTCGACCAGTATCGCGTCACCTGCGGCCCGGATCGCCGACAGCGCCGTCAGCCTCTGCCCGTTGATCGAGACGGCCTCCGCCCCGGACTGCCAGAGCCCGTTGACGATGCGCTGCATGTCCCGGTCCCGCACCCGGCCGGTGTCGGAGAACCCGGCGCTCTCGCGCGGACCGCCTCCGCCGCCCGACGAGGACCCCTTGGCATCGTCCACCACAAGCTTGACGCCAGGACCGTGCACCTCGGTTGCACCCGACAGCAACGCCACCAGCTGCGCCTGCCGGCCGCCCTGCTGCTTCAGCGCCTCGCGCTGGCGGTCCGCCACGTCGGTCCGCAGCCGCTCGATGTCCCGCTCCAGGGTGTCCGCGTGCCGGTCGGCCCGCTCCACCCGGTCGATCAGCTCCTGGCGCTCCTTGGCCAGCACGGGCGCCGTCGCCCGCGCCTGCGCCGCACCCAGCGTGACGACGAGGGCGGCGAGCACGAGCCCGGCGGCGAGCGCCAGCTTGGCCTTGAGGGTGCGCGGCAGCCCCGCCGTACCCTCCGCCTCGCGCCGCGCCGAGGCTTCCGCATAGCCCTCGTCGAGGCTGTGGTCCATCACGTGGGTCAGCAGCGACATGGACGCGTCCGGGCGCGCCGGCGGTGTGGCCGGACTCCGGTTGGTGGGCGGCTGCGGCATGCCGCACATCGTCGCACGTCGGCGCCGCCCACACCCAATGCGGCCTTCCGGCGGGCCGGGCCGGGTGACTGCCCGCTCCCGGCCCGCCGTACTCCCGTCCCCGTACGCACACCCGTACGGACGGCTCCGGTCTCAGTGCTGGCCGGCTCCGTCGACCACTGCGGCCCACTCGTCGAGCAGGGCCTGCGCGGACGCGTCGTCGGGACCCTCGGCCCACAGGTGGGTGACGGCCTCCGCCGGGTCCGGCAGGACCAGCGCCCACCGCCCGTCGGCTTCGACCACGCGCACGCCGTCGGTGGTGTCCACCTGCCGGTCCCCGGCCGCTTCCACGACCCGCCGCATGACGAGCCCCTTGGCCGCCCACGGGGTGGGCACGTCCCGCTTGAGGACGTGCGCCCGCGGAATGCGGGAGTCGATCTGGCTCAGCGTGAGCTGAGTGCGCGCGACCAGCCCGATGAGCTGGACGAAGGCCGCCGATCCGTCGAAGACGCTGCTGAACTCCGGGACGATGAAACCGCCCCGGCCGTCGCCGCCGAAGATCGTGGTCTCCTCGCGGCCCACCCGGGTCAGGTCGTCGGGCGAGGTCGTCGTCCACTCGACCTGGGTGCCGTGGTACGCCGCCACCTGTTCGGCGACCCGGGTCGTGGTCACCGGCAGGGCTACCTTGCCGCTGCGCTTCTCGGCCGCCACCAGGTCGAGCAGGACCAGCAGCGCCCGGTCGTCCTCGATGATCCGGCCACGCTCGTCCACGAGGGAGATCCGCTCGCCCACCGGGTCGAAGCGCACGCCGAAGGCGGCCCGTGCCGAGGCCACGATCTCCCCGAGCCGTACGAGTCCGGCACGCCGCGATTCGCCGCTCTCGGTCGGCCGGGACTCGTCGAGGCCGGGGTTGATCGTCAGCGCGTCCACCCCGAGCCGGCCGAGCAGGCTGGGCAGGACGAGGCCGGCGCTGCCGTTCGAGGCGTCCACGACCACCTTGAGGCCGGAGTCGGCGATCCCGGTGGTGTCCACCCGCCGCAGCAGGGAGCCCGTGTACGAGTCGAAGACGCTCGACGGGAACTGCAGGTCGCCGATCTCCCCGGGGAAGGCCCGGCGGTACTCCTGACGTGCGTAGACGCGGTCCAGCTTGCGCTGCTGCGCCTGCGAGAGGTCCGCGCCCCGCTCGTCGAGGAACATGATGTCCACCGAGTCCGGCACCCCGGGCGAGGTCCGGATCATGATCCCGCCCGCGGCGCCGCGGGCCGTCTGCTGGCGGGCCACGGGCAGCGGCACGTTCTCCAGGTCGCGGACGTCGATGGCGCTGGCCTGGAGCGCCGAGATCACGGCGCGCTTGAGCGCTCGGGCGCCTCGGGAGTGGTCTCGGGCGGTGGTGACGATCGCCCCCTTCTTGAGGGTGGTCGCGTAGGCCCCGGCGAGTTTCACCACCAGCTCGGGGGTGATCTCCACGTTCAGGATCCCGGAGACGCCGCGCGCGCCGAACAGGTGGGCCTGGCCGCGGGACTCCCAGATCACCGAGGTGTTGACGAAGGCGCCGGCCTCGATCGTCTTGAACGGGTAGACCCGGACGTTGCCCTGGACGATCGACTCCTCGCCGACGAGGCACTCGTCGCCGATGACGGCTCCGTCCTCGATGCGGGCGGCCCGCATGATGTCGGTGTTCTTGCCGATGACGCAGCCGCGCAGGTTGCTGTGCGGCCCGATGTACACGTTGTCGTGGACGACGGCCTTGTGCAGGAAGGCCCCGCTCTTGACGACCACGTTCGACCCGACGACGGTGTGCTCGCGGACCTCCGCCCCGGCCTCGACCTTGGCGTAGTCCCCGATGTACAGCGGCCCGCGCAGCACGGCGTCCGGGCTCACCTCGGCGCCTTCGGCGACCCACACCCCGGGTGAGATCTCGAAGCCGTCCATGTCGACCTGGACCTTGCCCTCGAGGACGTCGGCCTGCGCCTTGACGTAGCTCTCGTGGGTGCCCACGTCCTCCCAGTAGCCCTCGGCCACGTAGCCGTAGATCGGCCGGCCTTCCTTCATCAGCTGGGGGAAGACGTCGCCGGACCAGTCGACCGAGACGTCCGGGTCGACGTAGTCGAAGATCTCCGGCTCCATGACGTAGATGCCGGTGTTGATGGTGTCCGAGAACACCTGCCCCCAGGTCGGCTTCTCGAGGAAGCGCTCGACCTTGCCCTCTTCGTCCACGATGGTGATGCCGAATTCCAGCGGGTTCGGCACCCGGGTGAGGCACACCGTGACGAGTGCGCCCTTCTCCTTGTGGAAGCTGATGAGGTCGGTGAGGTCGAAGTCGGTGAGCGCGTCGCCGGAGATGACCAGGAACGTGTCGTCCTTGAGGGCCTCCTCGGCGTTCTTCACGCTGCCGGCGGTGCCGAGTGGCTTCTCCTCGTTGGCGTAGGTGAGCTCCATCCCGAGCTCCTCGCCGTCACCGAAGTAGTTCTTGACGAGTGACGCCAGGAACTGGACTGTGACCACGGTCTCGCTGAGCCCATGCCGCTTGAGCAGCCTGAGCACGTGCTCCATGATCGGCCGGTTCGCCACCGGCAGGAGCGGCTTGGGCATGCTTGAGGTCATGGGGCGAAGCCGTGTTCCTTCGCCACCGGCCATCACGACGGCCTTCATGTCGGAAGAGTCCTCCTAGAGAGATGACGGTCTGGCCGACCTCACCCGCCCCGGACGGTTACTCCGCTACTCCTCCGCGTCAGCACCGGCGCCGAGTGAGCTCAATCGGCCGTGGCGTCCGCCTTGACCAGACGGCGGACTTGCACCACGTAAAGGATTCCTGCCCACCAATAGAGCGTTGTACCCCAACCTGCGAACGCCCATCCGAAAACGGACGCCATCCAGGCCAACCACCCCGTACCGTCACTGAGCAGGAGCAGTGGGAAGGCGTACATCAGGTTGAAGGTGGCGGCCTTGCCGAGGAAGTTGACCTGGGGCGGCGGATAGCCGTGCCGGCGCAGGATCCACACCATGACCAGCAGCATTGCCTCACGGGCCAGCAGCGCGGCGGTGAGCCACAGCGGCAGGATGCCCCGGTAGGTGAGTCCGAAGAGCGTGGTCAGGACGTAGAGCCGGTCGGCGGCGGGGTCCAGGAGCCGGCCCAGTTTGCTGATCTGGTTCCAGCGCCGCGCGAGTTTTCCATCGAGGTAGTCACTGACGCCGCTCAGCATGAGCACGAGCAGTGCCCAGCCGTCGTGCTCGGTGAGGATGAGCCAGAGGAACAGCGGCACGCCCACGAGACGGGCCATGCTCAGGATGTTCGGAATGGTGAAAATTCGGTCAGTCTGGACCCGAGTCTCCTGGACCTCCACCCGGGGGCCTCCACTGTGACTGTAGAAATGTCGAATCTATGCTCCCCTGACCCTACAGGAGTCCACGACCGGCCCTGTAAACGCAGAAAAGCCCCGCACCATGAGGTGCGGGGCTTTCCCACAATGATTGTTC
>NZ_JZWV01000564.1 GCF_000966975.1 Streptomyces katrae
GCCCTACCCCACCCCCACCACCACCGGGGTGATGGTCGTCTCTGCCGGGCCGCGGGCGTCGGCTTCGCGTTGGCGTTCCGCGCTGTCGCTGATGCGGAGGAGGAGGGCGATCATGATCCAGTTCGCCAGGAGGGACGAGCCGCCCTTCGCCAGGAAGGGGAGGGCCTTGCCGGTCAGGGGGATCAGGCCCGTGACGCCGCCCGCGACCACGAAGACCTGGAGCGCCAGGGCCGAGGCGAGGCCGATCGCCAGGAGCTTGCCGAACGGGTCCCGCGCCGCCAGAGCCATCCGCAGGCCCCGCTGCACGAGCAGGGCGTACAGCAGCAGGACGGCCATGACCCCGGCCAGGCCGAGTTCCTCGCCCACCGTCGTCAGGATGAAGTCGCTGCGCCCCGCGAACTTGATCAGCTCGGGGTGGCCCATCCCCAGGCCGGTGCCCGAGACCCCGCCGGTGCCGAAGCTGAACAGGGCCTGCGCGGACTGCTCCGAGTTCAGGCCCGCCGGGGGGTTCGGGGAGTAGATGGCCAGCGGGTTCAGCCAGGCCGCGACGCGCGCCTTGACGTGCGGCTCGGTCGAGCCGACCACGAAGGCGCCGCCCGCCGCCAGGACCAGGCCGCACACGATCCAGCTGGTGCGCTCGGTGGCGACGTACAGCATCACCACGAAGACGCCGAAGAAGATCAGCGAGGTCCCCAGGTCGCGCTCGAAGACCAGCACGAGCAGCGAGATGATCCACACCGTGATGATCGGCCCGAGCTGGCGCATCGGCGGCAGCCGCATGCCCAGGAACTTCCGGCCGGTCAGTGCCAGCGAGTCGCGGTGGATGACCAGGTACCCCGCGAAGAAGATCGCGATCATGATCTTCACGAACTCACCCGGCTGGAGCGAGAACCCGAACAGGATGATCCAGCGCTTCGCCCCGTACGTGTCCGCGCCGAAGAACGCCGGCGCGATCAGCAGCACCAGCGCCACGGCCATCGTGATGTAGATGAACCGCTGGAGCAGCCGGTGGTCCCGCAGCAGCGCCACCACCAGCAGGCAGGCGGCGACCCCGACCACCGTCCACAACAGCTGGCCGGGCGCGTTCGCGTCCGATCCGTAGCGCTCGATGTACCCCTGGTCGAGCCGGTGGATCAGGACCAGCCCCAGCCCCGTCAGCAGCATGGCGAGCGGGAAGATCAGCGGATCCGCATACGCCGCGAACCGTCGGATGCCCAGGTGCCCGACCAGCGAGAGCAGGCTCATGCTGATCACGAAGCTGGTGAGGTGCTGGGGCAGCTCGCCGTTCATGGCCAGGCCCGCGCTCACGTGCCCGAAGACGGCGATGCCGACGACGAACACCAGCAGGAGTGCTTCGGTCCGGCGGCGGGCGCCCGCCACCGTCAGCGGCCTCAGTCCACGCACGGAACGCCGCCGCCGTCGAGGGTGCGCTCGGGCCGTGGCGGCGGAGGGGCTGAAGCGGGCGGCGATGAGGGGAGGGGAGAAGGAGACACGGCGCCCGGTGCACTCGGGGTCGCAGTGGCGGTCTGGGGACCGATCTGCTCGGCAATGAGGCGCTTTATCTTCATATCATCTATGACGTTGAAGTCCTCCTGATGGTTGCTTCCCCTTCCTTCCCACCCCCGGCCGGGATCCGCAGCTCCAGCAGTGCGCCCCCGCCCGGCGCGCCCAGCGCGCGTGCGTCGCCCCCGTGGGCCCGCGCGATCTCGCGGGCGATGGCCAGGCCCAGGCCGGTGCCGCCGCTGGCCCGGCCCCGGTCCGCGTCGAGCCGTACGAACCGCTCGAAGACCCGGGCCCGGTCCGCCTCCGGGATCCCCGGACCGTCGTCGGCCACCTCCAGCACCGCCCACCCGTCCCGCGCGGCGGCCCGCACCACGACCCGGCCCCGCGCGTACCGCAGGGCGTTGTCCACCAGGTTGCCCAGGGCCCGCTCCAGCCGCGCCGCGTCCCCGTACGCCGGGACCGGCGCCGGTGCCTCCACCCGCAGCGGCACCCGGGGTGCGGGCCGGCGCGCCGCGTCCTCCGCCGCCAGCAGGGCGAGATCCACCGGCTCGGGGCGCGGCGCGGGTCCCCCGTCCAGGCGGGCCAGGAGCAGCAGGTCGGCGGCGATCCGCTGGAGCCGCTCGGTGTCGGCCAGCGCGGCGGCCACCGACGCCCGGTCGGGCCGCTCCATGGCCAGGGCCACCTCCAGCCGCGACCGGACGGCGGCCAGCGGGTTGCGCAGTTCGTGCGAGGCGTCGGCGGTGAACTGCCGCTGCCGGGCGTCGGAGCGCTCCAGCCGGTCGAGGGTGTCGTTGACGGTCCGCGCCAGCTGGGCGATCTCGTCCGCGCCGCCCGGGTCGGGGACGCGGCGGTCCAGCTCGCTCGCGGTGACCGTGGCCAGCCCGGAGCGGATCGCGGTCACCGGGCGCAGCGCGTGCCCGGTGACCCACCAGGCCAGGGCCGCCGCGAAGGCGATCATCGGGGGAGCCCCGGCGAGCAGGCCGACCGCGACGGCGCGGGTGGCGTCGTCGACGTCGCCGAGCCCGGTCATCGCGTACACCGTGTACGGCCGTGTACGGCGCGGCCGGGTCGTGCGCCCCGGGCGGGCCGGGGGCCCCGACCGCCACGACCACGCGCCGCTGCGCGCCGGGGTGCGCGGGCGCCAGCACCTCCGACCGGGAGTCCTGCCCGGGCCCGGGGCGCAGCCCGTCGAGACGGGGGATGTCCCGGGGTTCCCCGCCGGCGGCGGTGCCGGCCACCGTCCGGCCCTGCGCATCGCGTACGAGGACCAGGTCGACCCCGCCCTCCGGCGCGGGCAGCCGTCCGCTGGGCGGCAGGGTCCGGGTGTCGGCCTGGGCGGCGACCTTCCGCGCGGCGAGCTCGGTGCGGCCGGTGGTGTTGTCGAGGAGGTTGCCGCGCATGAGGGTGTACAGCCACAGCCCGCCGGCGGCGAGGACGGCGGCCATCGCGAGCGCGGCGGCGAGCGCGGTCCGGGCGCGCAGGCTGCTCACCATCGTCGGTCCCCGTCAGCCGTCGTCAGTCGTCGTCAGTCCTCGTCAGCCGCCGTCGGCGGCCAGGCGGTAGCCGGTGCCGTGGACGGTGAGGATGGAGCGGCGGCCGAAGGGGGCGTCGATCTTCTTGCGCAGGGAGGAGACGTAGACCTCGACGATGTTCGGGTCGATGCCGTGGGGGGAGTCCCAGACCTCGTCGAGGATGTCCTGCTTGGCGACGGCCCGGCCGGGGCGCTCCATCAGGCAGGCGAGGACGCCGAGCTCGCGGGCGGTGAGTTCGATGTCCTGCGCGCCGCGGCGGCAGCGGCGGTCGTGCGGGTCGAGGACCAGGTCCCCCGCCTGGAGTACGGCGGGCCCGGCGGCGGGGCCGGCGGCGGCGCGGCGGGCGAGGGCGCGCAGGCGGGCGCCGAGCACGACGAAGGAGAAGGGCTTGGTGAGGTAGTCGTCGGCCCCGGCGTCGAGGCCCTCGGCCTCGTCGTACTCGCCGTCCTTGGCGGTGAGCACCAGGACGGGGGTGGGGTCGCCGTGGGCGCGCATCCGGGTGCAGATCTCGGCGCCGCCGGGGCCGGGGAGCATGAGGTCCAGGAGGACGACGTCGTACGGCCCGGCGGTGAGGGCCAGGTCCAGGCCGTGGTGGCCGTCGTGGGCGACCTCGACGTGGTGGCCCTCGGCGGACAGGCCCTGCCGGAGGGACTCGGCCAGGTTCTCTTCGTCTTCGACGACCAGGATGCGCACGGGGCCAGCCTCACATACCGGGTGCGGGCGGGGGGTGTGGCCCTGCGGGGGCTTGTCCCCTACCCGCCCTTCCTCCGTTCCTCC
>NZ_JZWV01000565.1 GCF_000966975.1 Streptomyces katrae
GCCTCAAACGCCGGCGGGGCTGGAAGGGCGGCAGGGGCCGGGTTTGGGCCAAACGGGGGCAGCCGCGGCCGGAATGCGTGGAACCGGCGGAGCGTGTTGGCACTCCGCTTGACCGAGTGCTAATCGCCGGAATAGTGTCACACCTGGCACTCGCCACCGGTGAGTGCCAACACAGCGACAGGCAGGTCCGGCACCCGCGACGACGGATCGACCTGGTCGCCACCTCAGACAGTTAACCCCGGATCTCCGAAGGGGGAGGTCGGATCGTGACGACCGCCAGCTCCAAGGTTGCCATCAAGCCGCTTGAGGACCGCATCGTGGTCCAGCCGCTCGACGCCGAGCAGACCACGGCCTCCGGCCTGGTCATCCCGGACGCCGCGAAGGAGAAGCCCCAGGAGGGCGTCGTCCTCGCGGTCGGCCCGGGCCGCTTCGAGGACGGCCAGCGTCTCCCGCTGGACGTCTCCGTCGGCGACATCGTGCTGTACAGCAAGTACGGCGGCACCGAAGTGAAGTACAGCGGCGAGGAGTACCTCGTCCTCTCGGCCCGCGACGTGCTCGCGATCGTCGAGAAGTAATCACTTCTCACGCATTGCTTTGAACTGCGCCCCTGGTCACCCCGCTGATTGCCGGGCGGCGAGGGGCGCGGTTCGTTAAACCCGAGTTTTCGAGAGGGCTGAACCGCTCCCATGGCGAAGATCCTGAAGTTCGACGAGGACGCCCGTCGCGCCCTCGAGCGCGGCGTCAACAAGCTTGCCGACACGGTCAAGGTGACGATCGGCCCCAAGGGCCGCAACGTCGTCATCGACAAGAAGTTCGGCGCCCCCACCATCACCAACGACGGTGTCACCATCGCCCGCGAGGTCGAGCTGGACGACCCGTACGAGAACCTCGGCGCGCAGCTCGTGAAGGAGGTGGCGACCAAGACCAACGACATCGCGGGTGACGGCACCACCACCGCCACCGTGCTCGCCCAGGCGCTCGTCCGCGAGGGTCTGCGCAACGTCGCCGCCGGTGCCTCCCCGGCCGCCCTGAAGAAGGGCATCGACGCCGCGGTCAAGGCCGTGTCCGAGGAGCTCCTCGCGACCGCCCGCCCGATCGAGGACAAGTCCGACATCGCCGCCGTGGCCGCGCTCTCCGCGCAGGACTCGCAGGTCGGCGAGCTCATCGCCGAGGCGATGGACAAGGTCGGCAAGGACGGTGTCATCACCGTCGAGGAGTCCAACGCCTTCGGCCTGGAGCTGGAGTTCACCGAGGGCATGGCCTTCGACAAGGGCTACCTCTCGCCGTACATGGTGACCGACCAGGAGCGTATGGAGGCCGTCCTCGACGACCCGTACATCCTGATCAACCAGGGCAAGATCTCCTCCATCCAGGACCTCCTGCCGCTGCTGGAGAAGGTCATCCAGGCGGGTGGCTCCAAGCCGCTGCTGATCATCGCCGAGGACGTCGAGGGCGAGGCCCTCTCCACCCTCGTCGTCAACAAGATCCGCGGCACCTTCAACGCGGTCGCCGTCAAGGCCCCGGGCTTCGGTGACCGCCGCAAGGCGATGCTGCAGGACATGGCCACCCTCACCGGTGCCACCGTCATCGCCGAGGAGGTCGGCCTCAAGCTCGACCAGGCCGGTCTGGACGTGCTGGGCACCGCCCGCCGCGTGACCATCTCCAAGGACGACACGACCATCGTCGACGGTGGCGGCAACGCCGCTGACGTCGCGGGCCGCGTCAGCCAGATCAAGGCCGAGATCGAGTCCACGGACTCCGACTGGGACCGCGAGAAGCTGCAGGAGCGCCTGGCGAAGCTCGCCGGCGGCGTCTGCGTCATCAAGGTCGGCGCCGCCACCGAGGTGGAGCTCAAGGAGAAGAAGCACCGTCTCGAGGACGCCATCTCCGCCACCCGCGCCGCGGTCGAGGAGGGCATCGTCTCCGGCGGTGGCTCCGCGCTCGTCCACGCCGTCAAGGTCCTGGAGGGCAACCTCGGCCTGACCGGCGACGAGGGCACGGGTGTGGCGGTCGTCCGCCGCGCCGCCGTCGAGCCGCTGCGCTGGATCGCCGAGAACGCCGGCCTCGAGGGCTACGTCATCACCTCGAAGGTGGCGGAGCTGGAGAAGGGCAACGGCTTCAACGCCGCGTCCGGCGAGTACGGCGACCTGGTCAAGGCCGGCGTCATCGACCCGGTCAAGGTCACCCGCTCCGCGCTGGAGAACGCCGCTTCCATCGCCTCCCTGCTGCTCACGACCGAGACCCTGGTCGTCGAGAAGCCGGCGGAGGAGGAGGCCGAGGCCGGTCACGGCCACGGTCACGGCCACAGCCACTGAGGCCCTCGCCCCTGAGCGCTAGCTGAACGAGAAGGCCCTGGTCACCGCTGCGATGCGGGGGTGACCAGGGCCTCTTGCGTGGGGTGCGGCCGTCCGGCCGTCCGGGGGGCCGGTTACTCGGGCATCATGCCCATCTGGCGCATCAGGCTCGGCGCGTCGTAGTACCACCAGCCCTCGGCGATGCTGCCGTTCTCCAGGCGGAAGGTCGTACACCCCGACATCGTGACTTCCTTGCCCGTCGGGGCGACCCCCATGAACTCGCCCTTCTGAGTGCCCTTCCAGTTCCAGAGGGTCGTGACGCAGTCGCCTTCGGCGATCTGGCGGGTCTGGTCGAAGGAGAAGTCGAAGGCGTCCCTCCACATGGTGATGGTCTGCCGCATGCCGTCGCGGCCGTCGCTCTGCCCCTCGCTCTCCATGATGTCGTGGTCCTTGTAGTTCATCGCCAGGCACTCGTCCAGGACGGCGAAGTCGCCCTTCAGGATGCACTCCTCGAACATCCGGTTCACGACGAGCTTGTTGAGGTACTCGTCGCGCACCACGTCGAGGTTCATGAACTTCGGCATTCCCTCGCAGAGGGCGACCATCTCCTGGAACATCCGGTCGGTCTCGGGGAGCTGAGAGTTCTTCATCGCCTCCTCGTACGAGGGGAATTCGACGAGGTCGACGTAGTGGGTCTGGGAGTCGCGGTCCTTGCCGATCATGGTGTGGGTGACCGTGCGCTTCCCGCTGGTCTGTTCCGCGTAGCGGTCGATGAGGGCGTTCATCTCGTCGAACCGCGTGGTTTCGTAATCGATTACCTGTACGAATGTCATCGCGTCGCCTCCCAGGGTGGATGAGACACGTCCAGTTTAGGGAGAATTCACCCTTTTGATGCGATTACCGATGGGTCGGAAGCCCACTACTGCGGGCCGTACTTGCGCCCCGTCCGGGAGGACACACCGCCGAGCAGCCCGCGCGGCGTCAGCTTCACCACGCCCATCAGCGCCTTGTACCGGGGGTCCGGGATCGACACCGTCTTCCCGCGCGCCAGGTCGGCGAGCGCGGCGGCCACCAGCTTGTCGGCGTCGAGCCACAGCCAGCCCGGGATGTTGTCGGTGCCCATGCCGGCCCGCTGGTGGAACTCGGTCCGCACGAAGCCCGGGCACAGCGCCATCATCCGCACCCCGGACCCCGCCAGGTCCCGGGCCGCGCCCTGGGTGAACTGCACGACCCAGGCCTTGCTGGCGCCGTAGGTGCCGCGCGGGACGAACGCGGCGACCGAGGCCACGTTGACGACCCCGCCGCGGCCGCGCGATCGCATGGACTCCGTCGCCGCCGAGGTCAGCCGCAGCACCGCCTCGATGTGCACCTTCAGCATGGCCAGCTCGTCGGCGAGGGAGACCTCCAGGTAGCGGCCCTTGTTGCCGAAGCCGGCATTGTTGACCAGCAGGTCCACCGGGTGCGTACGGTCCCCGAGCCGGGCCTCGACGGCGGCGATGCCCTCGTCCGTGGAGAGGTCGGCGGCCAGTACCTCGGCCTCGATGCCGTGCCGGTCGTGGAGCTCGGTGGCCTGCTCGGCCAGCCGCTTCGTGTCCCGGGCCACCAGGACGAGGTTGTGCCCCTGGGCGGCGAGCCGCCGGGCGAAGGCGGCGCCGATGCCCGCCGTGGATCCAGTGATCAACGCAGTCGTCATGTGCGCAAAATAGCCGCCCGAGTCGTCTCCCGTACCCCTTCGGAGCCCGTTCCCAAAGGTTCGGCTGGGAGATGGCCGTCGTGGCAAAAGCCGGGCTTATGCTCGAAGGGTGATTGAGGCACGCCACCTGCGGATCCTGCGCGCTGTCGCCGGGACCGGTTCCTTCTCCGCCGCCGCCCGCGAACTCGGCTGCACCCAGCCCGCCGTCTCCCAGCAGATGAAGGCCCTGGAG
>NZ_JZWV01000566.1 GCF_000966975.1 Streptomyces katrae
GAGATGTGTATAAGAGACAGCTGCTGGTCCGTACGGGCCGTGAGATGCGGTTGACCCAGGCGGGGGAGGCCCTCGTGCGGCACGCCGCCGGGATCCTGGCCGGGCTGACCGCCGCCGAGGAGGAGGTCGCGGCCATCGCCGGGCTGCGCGCGGGGCGGGTGCGGCTGGTGTCCTTCCCCAGCGGGAGTTCCACGCTGGTGCCGACCGCGCTCGCGGCGATGCGCGCCGAGCACCCGGGCACCCGCATCTCCCTGGTGGAGGCGGAGCCGCCGCGTTCGGTGGAGATGCTGCGCGAGGGCGACTGCGACCTGGCGCTGGCCTTCCGCTACGGCGGGGCGGCGGCCGTGGCCGAGTGGGAGGACCTCGTGGTCACCCCGCTGCTGACCGACCGGCTCGTCGGGCTCGTTCCCGAGGGGCACCCGCTGGCCGGGGCCGGGCGGGTGGGCATGGCGGAGCTGGCCGACGAGCCCTGGATCGCGGGCTGCCCGCGCTGCCGGCGGCATCTGGTGGAGGTGTGCGAGGGGGCGGGCTTCACCCCGCGCATCGACTTCGCCACCGACGACTACCCGGCCGTGGTCGGGCTGGTCGGCGCGGGGCTGGGCGTGGCGGTGCTGCCGGAGCTGGCGGTGGAGTCCGTACGGGCCAAGGGCGTGAGCACCCTGGCGGTGGAGCCGGCGGTGGAGCGGGAGGTCGTGGCGCTGACGCTGCCCGACCTGGCCCGCGTGCCGGCGGTGGCGGCGACCCTGGGGGAGCTGGTGCGGGCCGCCGCCCGCTGACGGTCAGTGCGGCGTGATCGGGCCGATGGTGCTGGAGGCGGGGATCAGACGGTGCCGTGCGCGGCCCATCAGTTCCTCGCGCTCGTCCTCGGTGAGGCCGCCCCACACCCCGTAGGGCTCGCGGACGGCGAGTGCGTGCGCGGCGCACTCCGAGCGCACCGGGCAGCGCATGCAGACCTCTTTAGCCGAGGCCTCGCGCGCACTCCTGGCCGCGCCCCGCTCGCCCTCCGGGTGGAAGAAGAGGGAGCTGTCGACTCCGCGGCAGGCAGCCAGCAGCTGCCAGTCCCAGAGGTCGGCGTTCGGTCCGGGGAGGCGGGAGAAATCTGCCATGGGTAGTCCTCTTGGTGCCGGTACTGAGGCGGATAGGGTCCATGTCTCCACACCTACTGTCGTAGTAGATGTAAATATGACTCATTGGGAATCTAGCCTCAGGCACATGCAAAACGGAAGGAAAGCCGCCAAATAGGGCATAGCTCCAGATGGAGGACGCGCGGCGGGTGGCTCCAGCGTCGTGATCGCTTCCTCACGTAGAGTGCCGAAGGTGTCCGTCCGACCCGTAACTCTTTCGAGTGACCATCGTTGAGAGAGCGAGTGCGGTTGAAACGAGAAGTTCCCGGACAGGTGTCCGAGGGCATCGACCGCACAGGTGACGATACGTACCAGCCTGGAGGCTCAAGGTGACGCGCATCAGCAGCTGCGGAGGGCGGTCATGACTTCCGTCCTCGTCTGCGACGACTCCCCGCTTGCCCGAGAGGCGCTCCGTCGCGCGGTTGCCACCGTGCCCGGCGTCGAGCGTGTGACGACGGCCGCCAACGGGGAGGAAGTCCTCCGCCGCTGGGGTGCCGACCGGTCCGACCTGATTCTGATGGACGTACGGATGCCCGGGCTCGGGGGTGTCGAGACCGTCCGCCGGCTCCTGTCCGCCGACCCGGGTGCCCGCATCATCATGCTGACGGTCGCCGAGGACCTGGACGGCGTGGCCCTCGCGGTCGCCGCCGGCGCCCGTGGCTACCTGCACAAGGACGCCTCGCGCGCCGAACTGCGGGCCACGGTCACCCAGGCGCTCGCCGACCCGACCTGGCGGCTCGCCCCGCGCCGGCTGCGCTCGGCCGAGATGGGCGCCGCGCCCACCCTCACCGCGCGCGAGATCCAGGTGCTGGAGGGCATGAGCCACGGCCGTTCCAACGCGGAGATCGGGCGCGAGCTCTTCCTCTCCGAGGACACGGTCAAGACGCACGCCCGCAGGCTCTTCAAGAAGCTCGGCGCCTCGGACCGGGCGCACGCCGTGGCGCTCGGCTTCCGCTGGGGTCTCGTCCGCTGACCGCGGGAGCGGCGGCCTCCGGCTGACCGGAGCGGTCCCGTCCGCCGATGGCGGGCGGGGCGGCAGGCCCTCTGGGGGCGGCGGGGCGGGAAAGTCCCGTCGCGACCGGTGTCCCGTCGGGGATTGACGGGGCACAATCCGGGGGACGTGTCGCTTCGGGCGCGATGCCGCATCCTTGATGGTGTGCCGCATTCTTGGAGAGGTCGAGTCCTCGGGGACGACGATTCGGGCCGAGCGGAGGGGAGGGCGCAGAAGATGGGTTCCGGCGCACCCGCTCATAACGCTTCGATGCACAACACGGACCGCGATGCCACGAACGCTCCGGCGCCAAGGCACCATGGATCGATGCGCGACGACGAGGCCCTGGGGTCACCCCCGGCCGCAGGCCCCACCGGCGCCGCCAAAGGCGGCAACGCCGGGGCCGTCAGCGCGCTCGTACGCCGTGCGGTCGACGGCGACGAGCAGGCCACGCACGATCTGCTGGCCTTCGTGCACCCCCTCGCCCTCCGCTACTGCCGCACGCGGCTGTCGCGGCTGCCGGGTGACGCCCGCCACTTCGTCGAGGACCTCGCGCAGGAGGTGTGCGTCGCGGTCCTGATGGCGCTGCCCCGCTACCGGGACACCGGGCGCCCCTTCGAGGCCTTCGTCTTCGCCATCGCCGCCCACAAGGTCGCCGACCTCCAGCGGGCCGCCATGCGGCACCCGGGGAGCACCGCCGTCCCGTCCGACGAGATGCCGGAGCGGCCGGACGACTCGCTCGGACCGGAGGAGCGGGCGCTGCTCAGCAGCGACGCCGCCTGGGCCAAGAAGCTGCTGGCCAACCTGCCGGAGAACCAGCGCGAGCTGCTCGTCCTGCGGGTGGCCGTCGGGCTGACCGCGGAGGAGACCGGCCAGATGCTCGGCATGTCCCCGGGCGCGGTGCGGGTCGCGCAGCACCGTGCGCTCAGCCGGCTGCGCGCGCTCGCGGAGCAGTGAGCCGCCTCTCCCGGAATTTCCCGGAGTTTTCCATCGTAGGAAGCTACAAATCTTCTGGTTGACCTTCATCGTGGAATGAGACGCCTCGGGATCCCGTTAGCATGGACATCCGCGCTGAGCAAGACCATTTGGGAAGGTGTCATGACCGCCGACGGAGTACCCGACAAATTCGCCGCGCTCGGACTGACCTACGACGACGTGCTGCTGCTGCCGGGCGCGTCGGACATGGCTCCGGACGAGATCGACACTTCCTCCCTCATCTCGCGCAACGTCCGCGTGAACGTTCCGCTGCTGTCCGCGGCCATGGACAAGGTCACCGAGTCCCGGATGGCCATCGCGATGGCCCGCCAGGGCGGCGTCGGCGTGCTGCACCGCAACCTCTCCATCGCCGACCAGGCCAACCAGGTCGACCTGGTCAAGCGCTCCGAGTCCGGCATGGTCACCGACCCGATCACGGTCCACCCGGACGCGACGCTGCGCGAGGCCGACGAGCTCTGCGCCAAGTTCCGCATCTCCGGCGTCCCGGTCACCGACCCCGCGGGCAAGCTGCTGGGCATCGTCACCAACCGCGACATGGCCTTCGAGTCGGACCGCAGCCGCCAGGTGCGCGAGGTCATGACCCCGATGCCGCTGGTCACGGGCAAGGTCGGCATCTCCGGCGTGGACGCCATGGAGCTGCTGCGCCGCCACAAGATCGAGAAGCTGCCGCTGGTCGACGACGCGGGCGTCCTCAAGGGCCTCATCACGGTCAAGGACTTCGTCAAGGCCGAGAAGTACCCGAACGCCGCCAAGGACAAGGACGGCCGCCTGCTGGTCGGCGCCGCCGTCGGCGTCGCCGGTGACGCGTACGAGCGCGCCCAGGCGCTGATCGAGGCGGGCGCCGACTTCATCGTCGTCGACACCGCCCACGGCCACTCCCGCCTGGTCGGCGACATGGTCGCCAAGATCAAGTCGAACTCCTCCGTCGACGTCATCGGCGGCAACGTCGCCACCCGCGACGGCGCCCAGGCGCTGATCGACTCGGGTGTCGACGGCATCAAGGTCGGCGTCGGCCCCGGTTCCATCTGCACCACCCGCGTCGTCGCCGGCATCGGCGTCCCGCAGGTCACCGCGATCTACGAGGCCTCGCTGGCCGCCAAGGCCGCGGGCGTCCCCGTCATCGGCGACGGCGGCCTCCAGTACTCCGGCGACATCGCCAAGGCCCTGGTCGCGGGCGCCGACACGGTGATGCTCGGCTCGCTGCTCGCGGGCTGCGAGGAGTCCCCGGGCGAGCTGCTCTTCATCAACGGCAAGCAGTTCAAGTCCTACCGGGGCATGGGCTCGCTCGGCGCGATGCAGTCCCGCGGCGACCGCAAGTCCTTCTCCAAGGACCGTTACTTCCAGGAGGGGGTCGGCGGCGACGACAAGCTGATCCCCGAGGGCATCGAGGGCCAGGTGCCCTACCGCGGCCCGCTGTCCGCGGTGGTCCACCAGCTCGTCGGCGGTCTGCGCCAGTCGATGTTCTACGTCGGCGGCCGCACGGTGCCGGAGCTCCAGGACCGCGGCCGGTTCGTCCGGATCACCTCGGCGGGCCTCAAGGAGAGCCACCCGCACGACATCCAGATGACGGTCGAGGCGCCGAACTACTCCCGTAAGGGGTAGCAGCCGACCTGAGAAGGGCGGGCCGGGGTGACCGGGCCCGCCCTTCGGCCGTCTGCGGGTGACCGGCGCTGCGCGCCGCGGACCCCGCGCCTCAATCGCCGGCGAGGCTGGATTCCGGCGTCCGTACAGCGGTCACCGGAACGCGGGTCCCCGGGGTTCGGGGATACTGGACGGGCAGACCCAGAGGAAAGGCCACCACACGTGACTGAGATCGAGATCGGGCGCGGCAAGCGCGGCCGCCGGGCGTACGCCTTCGACGACATCGCCATCGTCCCCAGCCGGCGTACGCGGGACCCGAAGGAGGTCTCGATCGCCTGGCAGATCGACGCGTACCGCTTCGAGCTCCCCTTCCTGGCCGCCCCCATGGACTCCGTGGTCTCCCCGCAGACCGCCATCCGCATCGGCGAGCTCGGCGGCCTCGGCGTGCTGAACCTCGAGGGCCTGTGGACCCGCTACGAGGACCCGCAGCCGCTGCTCGACGAGATCGCGGAGCTGGACGAGGAGGCCGCCACCCGCCGCCTCCAGGAGATCTACGCCGCGCCGATCCAGGCCGACCTGATCGGGCAGCGCATCAAGGAGGTGCGCGACTCGGGCGTCGTCACCGCCGCCGCGCTCTCCCCGCAGCGCACCGCCCAGTTCTCCAAGGCCGTCGTGGACGCGGGCGTCGACATCTTCGTCATCCGCGGCACCACCGTGTCGGCCGAGCACGTCTCGGGCGCGGCCGAGCCGCTGAACCTCAAGCAGTTCATCTACGAGCTCGACGTCCCGGTCATCGTCGGCGGCTGCGCCACCTACACGGCGGCCCTGCACCTGATGCGCACCGGCGCCGCGGGCGTCCTCGTCGGCTTCGGCGGCGGCGCCGCGCACACCACGCGCAACGTGCTCGGCATCCAGGTCCCGATGGCCACGGCCGTCGCGGACGTGGCCGCGGCCCGCCGCGACTACATGGACGAGTCCGGCGGCCGCTACGTGCACGTCATCGCCGACGGCGGCGTGGGCTGGTCCGGCGACCTGCCGAAGGCCATCGCCTGCGGTGCGGACGCCGTGATGATGGGCTCCCCGCTGGCCCGTGCCACCGACGCGCCCGGCAAGGGCCACCACTGGGGCATGGAGGCCGTCCACGAGGACGTGCCGCGCGGCAAGAAGGTCAACCTCGGCACGGTCGGCACGACCGAGGAGATCCTCACCGGCCCGTCGCACACCCCGGACGGCTCGATGAACCTGTTCGGCGCCCTGCGCCGCTCGATGGCCACGACCGGCTACAGCGAGCTCAAGGAGTTCCAGCGGGTCGAGGTCACGGTCGCGGACTCCCAGCACCGCCGCTGACCCGGCTTTCCGTACGAACGCCGGAGGGCCGGCACCCCGAGCGGGGTGCCGGCCCTCCGGCGTGTGCGGATCAGGCGGTCTTGCGGCCGACCTGGAAGGCCGCGTAGCCGCCGATGGCGAGGAAGAGGAAGGTCAGCGGGTCCACGCCTTCCTTCCAGCTGTCGATCACCTCGGAGGTGCGGTTGGTCAGCACGTCCACGACGCTCTCGGAGAGCTGGTCGGCGCCGTCCAGGGCGATGCCGAACAGCTGGCCGGCGAGCACGGAGACGACGGAGACCAGGGCGGCGACGACCGGCAGGACGGCGTTGCGCCCGCCGGCCTTGGCGGCGGCGAAGCCGACGTTGCCCTTGCGGGCCGGGGCCTGGGCGGGGGCCGGGGTGTAGGACGAGGGCGCGGGCGGCTGGAAGTTCTGGCTCATGCGGGAAATCCCCCCCAGGGATTCGGGCGCACGTGTGCCCGGCGGGCATAAGTGCGAGATAAGTGACGCCGCAGGCTAGCAGGGGACTGCGGCATTCCTGGAGGGGATTTCGGTCGGATGATCGAACCGGAATCGGGCCGTGACCTGCGGCGGGCCGGTCAGAGGCGGTGGGCCGCGCCCGCCGGGCTGGCGCCGCGGGTGTCGAGGAGGAGCTGGGCCTTCACCGCCAGGCCCTGCATGTCGTACGTGCGGTGGTGCTGGAGCAGGATCGTCAGGTCGGCGTTGGCGGCGGCCTCGTACAGGGAGTCGGCGCGCGGGACGGGCTGGTCGCGGACCCGCCAGCCCGAGATGTACGGGTCGTGGTAGCTGATCAGGGCGCCCAGGTCGAGGAGGCGGCTGGCGATCTCTCCGGCGGGCGAGCCCTCCTGGTCGGCGAGGTCGGGCTTGTAGGTGACGCCCAGCAGGAGGACGCGGGCGCCGCGGGCGGACTTGCCGTGCTCGTTCAGCAGGGTGGCGCAGCGCTGGATGACGTATTGCGGCATCCGGCCGTTGATCTCCTGCGCCAGGCCGACCATGCGCAGGGGGTGGCCGGGGGTGCGGGTGGTGTGGGGGAGGTAGTTCGGGTCCAGCGGGACGCCGTGGCCGCCGACGCCGGGGCCGGGGCGGAAGGCCTGGAAGCCGTACGGCTTGGTCTCGGCGCACCGGATGACGTCCCACAGGTCCACGCCGAGGTCGTGGCAGAGGACCGCCATCTCGTTCATGAGGGCGATGTTCACGTGCCGGTAGTTGGTTTCGAGGAGCTGGACGGTCTCGGCCTCGCGCAGGCCGCGGGCGCGGACGACCTTCTCGGTGAGGCGGGCGTAGAAGGCGTGCGCGGACTCGGTGCAGGCGGGGGTGAGGCCGCCGATGACCTTGGGGGTGTTGGCGATGGTGTGGGTGCGGTTGCCGGGGTCGAGGCGGCTGGGGGAGTAGGCCAGGTGGAAGTCGCGGCCGGCGCGCAGGCCGGAGCCCTCTTCGAGGATGGGCCGCAGGTAGTCCTCGGTGACCCCGGGGTGGGCGGCGGATTCCAGGATCACGGTGGTGTGCGGGCGCAGCCGGGCGGCGAGGGTGCGGCCGGCCGCGCCGACGGCTCCGAGGTCGAGCGCCCGGTCGGCGCCGAGCTGGGTGGGGGCGCAGATGACGGCGGTGCGGACGCGGCCGAGTTCGGCGGGGTTGGTGGTGACGCGGAAGCCGGCCGCCGACATCCGGCGGATCTCGGCGGCGGTGAGGGGGCTGTCCGTGGCGGGGCCGCTGTCGTAGCCGACGGTCTCGATCCCGGCGGCGACGGCCGCCTGGGCGAGGGGGAGGCCGAGGTGGCCGAGTCCGATGACGGCGAGGTCTGCGGGCATGGGGGGCCGTCCCTTCCCTTCCCTGGCATGCATGAGGGGGCGGTGCGCGCAAGTCCTGTGGACGAATGGAGCTGGCGCAATGTCAGACTAGGCGTATATATGACAGATATGTCGCATTCTGGGGTTGTGGCCATCCCTGTGTTGTCCACAGCCGGTGGCTGATGTCGGTGCGGCCGGTCAGAATCGGAAAACGGGAGATGTGAGCGGGATCACCCGCATCGAGCGGGTTCGCCCGCACCAACGGGAGGCAGCCGTGAGGACAGCGACACTGGGGCCCGCGCAGCGCGCGGAGGCCCTCGCCGGGATGGCCGAGCGGGAACTGGACGTGCTGGTCGTCGGCGCGGGCGTGGTCGGCGCGGGCACCGCGCTCGACGCGGTGACCAGAGGCCTGTCGACCGGGCTGGTGGAGGCGCGCGACTGGGCGTCGGGGACGTCGAGCCGCTCCAGCAAGCTCATCCACGGCGGCCTGCGCTATCTGGAGATGCTCGACTTCGCCCTGGTCCGCGAGGCGCTCAAGGAGCGCGGGCTGCTGCTGGAGCGGCTCGCCCCGCACCTGGTGAAGCCGGTGCCCTTCCTGTACCCGCTCCAGCACAAGGTCTGGGAGCGGTTCTACGCGGGCTCGGGCGTCGCCCTGTACGACGCGATGTCGGTCTCCAGCGGGCACGGGCGCGGCCTGCCCGCGCACCGGCACCTGACGCGCAAGCGGGCGCTGCGGATCGCGCCGGCGCTGCGCAAGGACGCCCTGGTGGGCGCCCTGCAGTACTACGACGCCCAGATGGACGACGCCCGGTACGTGACCACGCTGGTCCGGACGGCCGCCGCGTACGGGGCGCAGTGCGCCAACCGGGCGAGGGTGGTCGGCTTCCTGCGCGAGGGCGAACGGGTGGTCGGGGCCCGGGTGCAGGACGTGGAGGGCGGCGGCGAGTACGAGATCCGCGCCAAGCAGGTGGTGAACGCGACCGGGGTGTGGACGGACGACACCCAGGCGCTGATCGGCGAGCGCGGGCAGTTCCACGTACGGGCGTCCAAGGGCATCCACCTCGTGGTCCCGAAGGACCGGATCCACTCCAACAGCGGATTGATCCTGCGGACCGAGAAGTCGGTGCTGTTCGTCATCCCGTGGGGGCGGCACTGGATCGTGGGCACCACGGACACGGACTGGGACCTGGACAAGGCGCACCCGGCGGCGTCGAGCGCCGACATCGACTACCTGCTGGAGCACGTGAACTCGGTGCTGGCGGTGCCGCTGACCCGGGACGACGTCCAGGGCGTCTACGCGGGCCTGCGGCCGCTGCTGGCGGGGGAGTCCGACGCCACGAGCAAGCTCTCCCGCGAGCACACGGTGGCCCATCCGGTGCCGGGGCTGGTGGTGGTGGCCGGCGGCAAGTACACGACGTACCGGGTCATGGCCAAGGACGCCGTCGACGAAGCGGTGCACGGCCTGGACCAGCGGGTGGCCCAGTGCGTCACGGAGGACATCCCGCTGGTGGGCGCCGAGGGCTACCGGGCCCTGTGGAACGGCCGGGCCCGCATCGCCGCGCGGACGGGCCTGCATGCGGTGCGGGTCGAGCACCTGCTGAACCGGTACGGGTCCCTGACGGAGGAACTGCTCGAACTGATCGCGGCCGACCCGGCGCTGGGGGAGCCGGTGACCGGGGCGGAGGACTACCTCCGGGCGGAGATCGTCTACGCCGCTTCGCACGAGGGGGCCCGGCACCTGGACGACGTGCTGACGCGGCGGACCCGGATCTCGATCGAGACCTTCGACCGGGGGACCCGCTCGGCGCGCGAATGCGCGGAACTGGTGGCTCCGGTGCTGGGCTGGGACAAGCGGCAGATCGAGAACGAAGTGGAGCACTACGAGAAGCGGGTCCAGGCCGAGCGTGAATCGCAGCGCCAGCCGGACGACCAGACGGCCGACGCGGCCCGGCTGGGGGCGCCCGACATCGTGCCGCTGTAACTCCGCGATCCGGACGGGGGAACCGCTGCCCCGGGGCTCCCGTCCGATGCGGAGTGAGCAACAATGAGGTTTCTGCCGGGGTGGGTTACCTTGCCCCCGGCGGCTGCCGGGGGCAGCCGGGGCAGGCTGCACGATCGCAGAGGGGACGCATGTCGAAGCCGGAGCACACCGAGTCGCCTGCCGAGGCGCCTGGGGCGAAGCGTGAGGGTGCCGGTGCCTCCGGGGGCGGTGGTGCGGTGAAGTCGCCCGCCCAGGCCGGATCTGACGTTCCGCAGCCCGCCGCCCCCCGGGCGGAAGACGGCGGTTCCGCGGCGGAACCCGCCGCCGCATCCGTGCCCCGTCCGAGGTCCGAGAAGGTCCGGGACAAGGCGCCCGAGGCCCCGGAGGCCGCCGCGCGGAAGGCTTCTGACGCCCCGGCGGACGCGAGCGCGTCCGCGAAGTCCGCGCGCCGGAGCGCCCCGCCGGCGGATGCCGTGCCCGCGGGTGCGGACAAGGGTGCGGCGTCGAAGCCCGGGTCGCGCGTCGAGCCGGTGGATGCCGTGCCCGCGCGGGCGGACAGGGATCCGGCCGCGAAGGGGACTGCGGCGGCGCCGGAGCCCGAGGACGCCACGCCCGCGGCGGCGAAGGCGGCTCCTGGGGGCGCGAAGGCCGCCTCGGTCGGGGCGGGCGCTCCGGCGGCGGAGGAGCCCGCGCCCGGGGACGACGACCCGCAGGACGCCGACGAGGCGGCCGCGGAGCGCAAGGGCAGGCTGCTCGCCGGGCGGTACCGGCTCGGGGCCGTACTCGGCAAGGGCGGCATGGGCACCGTCTGGCGGGCCGAGGACGAGGTGCTCGGCCGGACCGTCGCCGTCAAGGAACTCCGCTTCGGCGGCGGGGTCGACGAGGACGAGAAGCGCCGCCTCATCACCCGTACCCTCCGCGAGGCCAAGGCCATCGCGCGCATCCGCAACGAAGGCGCCGTCACCGTCTACGACGTCGTCGACGAGGACGCCCGGCCCTGGATCGTCATGGAACTCATCGAGGGGCCCTCCCTCGCCGAGTTCGTCCGCGAGAACGGCCCGCTGACCCCGCGCCGCGCCGCCGAGGTCGGGCTCGCCGTGCTCGACGTCCTGCGCGCCGCGCACCGCCAGGGGATCCTGCACCGCGACGTGAAACCGTCCAACGTGCTCATCGCCGCCAGCGGCCGCGTCGTCCTCACCGACTTCGGCATCGCCCAGGTCGAGGGCGACCCCTCCATCACCTCCACCGGCATGCTCGTCGGCGCCCCCTCGTACATCTCCCCCGAGCGCGCCCGCGGTTACAAGCCCGGCCCGCCCGCCGACATGTGGTCCCTCGGCGGACTGCTGTACGCCGCCGTCGAGGGCGTGCCCCCGTACGACAAGGGCTCCGCGCTCGCCACCCTCACCGCCGTCATGACCGAGGCCGTGGACCCGCCCCGGAACGCCGGTCCGGCCCTGACCGAGGTCATCTACGGGCTGCTGGTCAAGGACCCGGCGCTGCGGCTCGACGAGGACCGCGCCCGGACGATGCTCACCGCCGTCATCAACGCGCCCGAGCCGCTCCCGGCCCCCGAACCGGTCCCGGTGGTCGAGGAGACCCGCCCCATCTCCCTCACCAAGGCCGAGGCGGAGGCGGAGAAGGCCGCCGAGAAGGCGGCGAAGAAGGAGCGGGAGCGCCGCGAGCGCGAGCAGCGCGACCGGGCCCGCGCCGCGCTGAAGGCCACCCGCAAGGCGGCGGCCGCCCAGGCCGCGGCCGCCTCCGCCGCCGAGGCCCCGAAGCGTCCCTCGACGGTGGCCCCCGCCTCCCTCACCGACGTGATGCCGCGCCGCACCATCGCCCTCGCGATAGCCGGCGTGCTCGTGGTCCTCGCGGTCATCGGCTCGCTCATCGCGTACGCGGTCAGCGGCCAGGACGACAAGGACGGCCGGAAGGACGAGGGCCAGGCCGGCCCCACCCCCGTCGCCTCCGCCGGCCACTCCCCGGGCAACGCCCCGGCGGCGTCCCAGGCCTCCTCGCCGAGCCCGACCCCGAGCGCGTCCCCGAGCGGCAGCCCGAGTCCGGCCGCGTCCGGCGCGAACCAGGGCACCGACCCCGCCCAGAACCAGGGGCAGGGCAGCCAGGGCCAGGGCGCCAGCCCGGGCGGCCCCGGCGGCGGGGCGGGCCTGCCCGCCGGGTTCGTCACGGTGACGGACCCGGGCTACCGGTTCGCCATGGCGATGCCCGAGGGCTTCCACCAGACCGGCACCGCCGGCACCAAGTCGGGCGCGATATACAGCCGCTCCGGCGGCTACCCCCGAATCCAGGTGGACCACACCAACTCCCCCGGCACCGACGCCCGGGCCGCCTGGGCCGAGATGGCCCCGGGCACGGCCGCCAGCAGCAGGAACTACCACCAGATCCGGCTCGAAACCGTCCAGTACCGCAATTACCCGACCGTCGCGGACCTGGAGTTCGAGCGCGACGACCAGGGCATGAGGACCCGCGTGCTCGACCGCGGTTTCCGGGCGGACGCCAACAACGGCTACGCCATCATGATCAGCTGCCCGGCCGACCAGTGGGACGGCCCCGAGTGCACGCAGATCCGCAATACCGCCTTCGACACCTTCCAGCAGTTGGGCTGACGGCCCTCCCAAGCCCGGGACGCGGGCGGCCCGGGCCACGTATCGTGTCAACGGGGGCCAAGGGGGACCCACCGCACTCGGGGGAGGCGAAGTGGAGGACTACGCGGGCCGGATCCTGGCCGGCCGCTACCGCCTGCCGGTGCCGCCGTCCGACGAGTACGAGCTGATAGAGACCCGCGCCTTCGACACCCGCAGCGGTCAGGAAGTCCTCGTCCGGCACGTGCCGCTGCCGGAGGTCGTGGACGCCGAACTGCTCGACGGCACCCGTGCGACACCGTCGGACGCCGGGGAACTCCCCGCGGTGCGCCGGGCGATAGCCGCGGCCCAGGCCGCCGCCTCCGTACCGGACCACCCCCGCCTCGACCAGGTCTTCGACGTGTTCGCCGAGGACGGCTCGCTGTGGATAGTGAGCGAACTCGTCCCCGCCAGGCCGCTGGCCGCGCTGATCGCCGACGAACCGCTGAACCCGTACCGGGCGGCGGAGGTGGCCTCGGACGTGCTGACCGCACTGCGCGTGCTGCACGCGCACGGCTGGACGCACCGCAACATCACCGTCCGCACCGTGCTGATATGCGAAGACGGCCGGGTGGTCCTGACCGGGCTCCGACGCCCCCGCCGCGCCCTGGGAGACGCCGCCCCGGGAACCCCTCTACGCCCCTCTGGTGGCGCCCGGCTACGACACCGGGCCGCGCTACTCCGACCACATCCTCCCGGAGTCCGACCGGCCCGCGCCGCCCGAGCCCCCGGCCCCGCCCGCGCCTCCCGTCCGGCCCGCCGGGACCCGTGACGACGCCGTGGCCGCGGCCCGCGCCGGGACGGTCGCCGCCTACCGGGCCGGCTCCCGCGCCGCCGCCGAGAAGGTGGCGCAGGAGCGCGGGGCACGGGGCCCGGTAGTGGTCCCGCAGCTGCCGCCGACCGGGGCCAACCTGCCGCAGGAGTACGCGTACCCGTACGGCGGCGGCCCCGACACCACCGCCGGCACCCCCTGGCACGGAGCCGCCCCCCGCCGCCCGGCGTCCCCGGACCAGCGGCCGGAACCCCGGCAGGACCAGGCTCCCCAGCCGGAGCCGCACCCGCACCCGGAGCAGGCCCGCCACCCGCAGCCCGACCAGCCCCCGGCCCCGGACCCCGGGCCGCAGCGGCCCGCGCCCGCGGCCGCCCCGCCCCGCCCCGCGCTCCCGGCGGCGCTCGCGCTCCCGCAGGGCTACCACCAGG
>NZ_JZWV01000567.1 GCF_000966975.1 Streptomyces katrae
GGGGTCCGGGGCGGAGCCCCGGAGAGCGGGTGAAGGGCGGGGCGAGGGGGTCGGCTCCGCGAAGCGGCGCCCCCGCAGCCCCCGCCGGGCCGGTTTCGTGGCCCGGCCGGGCGGGGAACAGCCCCGGAGGGAACGCGCCCGCCAGCCCCCACCCGCGTCCGGAGGCCGCCCCATGCCCGCCCAGCCCCCCGATCCCGTCCATCACCCCTGCTTCGCCCGGTTCTACGCCCGCGCGAGCACCGCCGCCGAGACCCACGCCGGGATCGGGGCACTGCGTGAGGAGCTCCTGAGCGGGGTGTCCGGCCGCGTCATCGAGATCGGCGCCGGCAACGGCCTGAACTTCGCGCACTACCCGCGCGCCGTCTCCGAGGTCGTCGCCGTCGAACCGGAGCGCACCCTGCGCCGGCTCGCGGCGGCCGCCGCGCTGCGCGCCGAGGTTCCGGTGG
>NZ_JZWV01000568.1 GCF_000966975.1 Streptomyces katrae
GCTGTGCACCGTACGGAACCTGCCGCGCGCCCTCAGCGAACTGCACCGCGTGCTGCGTCCGGACGCCGAGCTGCGCTTCCTGGAACACGGGATCGCCCCCGGCCCCGGTATGGCCTCGGTGCAGCGGGCGCTCGACCGGACGGTGTGGCCCCGCCTGTTCGGTGGCTGCCACACCGCCCGCGACCCGCTCGCCGCGATCGAGGCGGCCGGGTTCCGGATCACCGCGCACCGCTCCTTCCGGCTGCCGGAGCGCGGCCCGGCCCTCCCGACCTCGTACTGCGTCATCGGCTCCGGCCCGCCGCTCCCGCGACTAGCGCGGTGCGGCGGGCGCGGACCGCTCCCGCAGATGGACGGGATCAGCCCTGCGCCAGGCTGATCTGGTCGTTGAAGACCACCCACTTCTGGCCCGGGTCGGCCTGGTCGCACGGCTTCGTGCCGACGTTCGGGGTCCCCCAGGCGTTGGCGAAGCAGTAGGCCGGGGCGAAGGTGAGGGCGATCTGCTGGCCGGAGACGTTCCAGTACTGGCCCTGGTCGTTGGGGTTGCAGGGCTTGGTGGTGACCTGGCTGGTGCCCCAGTTGTTGGCCAGACAGTAGGCGCGGGCGCCGGCGAGGGAGATCTGGTTGCCCGAGACGACCCAGTGCTGGCCCTGGTCCGCGGAGTCGCAGGGCTTGGAGGAGATGTTCGGGGTGCCCCAGGCGTTGGCGAGGCAGTACCGGCCGGGCACGGCGGCCTGCTGGACGGCGCCCGCCCCACCGGCCGGGAGCAGGGAGGCCGCGAGGGCCAGGGCGGCGAGGGCGACGGTCTTGCGGAGGGAGATTCCCATGACGCGGATTCCATTCTCTGGGCAGGCCGGAGCGGTGGGCACACGGCCGGAATGAGGAGTTATTCGGCGCGGATCCGAGCGCAGGGAAATTGATATCAGCGATCACCGGGCGGTTGACGAAATCCTCCCGTTCTATCACCCGAAACGCCCAGTCCAGCGATCATCCGATGATCACCGACACCAACTCCCACCTGCGCACCGTCCCGCACGGAACCGCCCCAGGAGGAATTCCTTTTTGGTCACGCACTCGACCCGTCGCGTCCAGCCCGGCGAAACGTTCCGGAAATCCGGTTCCGACATAACCCCGAACCCTGGACGTGAGCGATATCGAGCCAATATTTCCGGCATAAACGGTTAGGCATTGCGGCGTTGGCCGAAAACCCCTTATCGGCCGGCCACCGGCTTCACCCAGCGGGTCCAGATCTCGTCGGGCCGGTAGCCGGCCGCGTCCCACGCGCCGTGCGCCTGCGCGTTCCCGTCGAGCACCATCGCGTCGGCCCGCCGGCCGCCCAGCTCCGCGAACCTGGCCTCGGCGGCCGCGAGCAGCGCCGACCCGATCCCCCGTCGACGGTGGGCCGGGTGGACCGCGAGGCGGTAGAGGTGGCACCGCCAGCCGTCGAACCCCGCGATCACGGTGCCGACGAGCTCGCCGCCGCACCGGGCGAGCAGCAGCGCGTGCGGGTCGCGGGCGTACAGCCGCTCGACCCCGGCCAGGTCGTCGCTGATGCTCGTGCCCTTGGCGGCGGTCTTCCAGAAGTCCAGTACGGCGGGCAGGTCCGCGGCCGACGCGGGCCCGATATGAAGATCGTCCATACGGCGATCCCACCATCCGCCCCCGAGGGGCCAAAAGGAGCAGCCATCCCCTTTGCCTTTCCTTTACCCTGTGGTCAGGGTCCCTCCCGGACCCCGGACCCGGACCCCGCGTCCGGCCTCCTCCCGACCGAAAGGTGTGAGCGTCCGTCCATGGGCGAGCCTCCCAGTACCCGCCAATCCCGCACGCGACATCGCGCGGTCCCCCTCCCCCTGGCCGACCATGGGACGGAGGTGATCGACCGATGACCGAAGTGCTCCTGCTCGTCGTGGCGCTGCTGCTCTGCCTTGCCTGCGGAGTCTTCGTCGCGGCCGAGTTCTCGCTGACCACCGTCGAGCGCAGCGAGCTCGAACGGGCCGTAGAGCGCGGCGAGCACGGCGCCGACAGCGCCCTGGCCGCCGTCCGCAGCCTGACCTTCCAGCTCTCCGGCGCCCAGCTCGGCATCACGGTGACCGGCCTGGTCATCGGCATGATCTCCAAGCCCTCGATCGCCGCCCTGCTCACCGGGCCCTTCGAGGCCATGGGCCTGTCCGCCTCGGCCGCCTCCTCCACGGCCCTGGTGCTCGGCACCGTCCTGTCGACGGTGGTGCTGATGGTCGTGGGCGAGCTGGTCCCCAAGAACTGGGCGATCTCCTCCCCCCTGGCCATCGCCAAGCGCGTGGCGACCCCGCAGCGGGTCTTCAGCCGCGCCTTCCGGCCGCTGATCAGCCACCTCAACACCACCGCCAACCACCTGGTGCGGCGGCTGGGCATGGAGCCCGCCGAGGAGCTGGCCTCCGCGCGCAGCCCGGAGGAGCTGGTGGCCCTGGCCCGGCACTCCGCGAAGGCGGGCTCGCTGGAGAAGGACACGGCCGAGCTGTTCGTCCGGACCCTGAACCTGGCCGACCTGACCGCCGAGAACGTGATGACCCCGCGCGTGCAGGTGACGGCCCTCGACGTGCAGACCACCGCCGAGGACGTCGCCAACGCGACCATGGCCACCGGCCTGTCCCGCTTCCCCGTCTACCGGGGCAGCCTCGACACCGTCGTCGGGACGGTCCACATCAAGGACGTCCTGGCCCTGCCCGCCGAGGAGCGCCACCGACACCCGGTGTCGCAGCTGCTGCGCGAGCCCCTCCTCGTGCCGGAGTCGCTGACCGTCGACCGGCTGCTGGACCGGCTGTCCGGCAGGCAGACGATGGCCGTGGTGATCGACGAGTACGGCGGCACGGCCGGTGTGGCCACGCTGGAGGACATCGTCGAGGAGGTCGTCGGCGAGGTGCGGGACGAGCACGACCCGCACGAGACGGCCGACCTGGCCCCGGCCGGTACGGACGAGTCCGGCCGGGTCCTGTACTCCGCCGACGGCGCCGCCCGCACCGACCAGCTCCGGCGGATCGGCCTGCGGGTGCCCGAGGGCCCGTACGAGACCCTGGCCGGGCTGATAGCCGCCGAACTGGGCCGGATACCGGCCGTCGGGGACCGGCTGGAGCTGGACGGCTGGCGGCTGGACGTGGTGGACGCGAGCGGCCGCCGCGCCGCCCGCGTACTGCTGCACATGCCGACCGGGACGGCCGGCGACGAGGGACCGGAGGGGGACCGATGACCGCTATCCAGCTGCTGATCGGCTTGGCGACGCTCGTCGTGAACGCCTTCTTCGTCGGCGCGGAG